>NZ_BMQM01000014.1 GCF_014648115.1 Deinococcus seoulensis | reverse complement strand
GGAAATTGATCGACGAGCTGCTGACCATCGGTGTCAAGGCGGCCTGAAATCTTCCGGACTACTGTATCAGAGGCGGTTGCTTTTCTGAAGGTTGCAGCGGCGGCAGAGCAGTTGCAGGTTGTTGAGGGTGCTGGCCCCGCCCAGGCTGAAGGGAATGACGTGATCGTACTCGAGGTAGTTGCTGTCATTGCACTGCACGCAGCGTCCCTGATCGCGCTGCCAGACCTGGAGTTTCACGGCCTGCGGGATGCTGCGCGAAGCCTTCTCGGTCTGCGGGGTCAGCATCAGGCGCTTGTGCAGGCGGACCAGGGCGTCCAGACTCGCGCCCAGCAGGACGGGACTGGGAACGCCGTGGTACACGCCGCTACCCTTGCGGACTCCGAGTTCGAGGTTCACGCCGTCCGGAAGTTCCTCGATTCTCAGGACCTTGCCGTACTGCACGTTCCAGCCCCCCTCGCCGCTCACGAAATGCAACTGGCGGCTGGTCAGGATCAGGCGGCCCGGAATGTCACGCGTGCGGGTCGCCGTGACGTGGCGGAAGGTGGCGGGAATCTCGAGGTGCGCGACCTCGGCGGCGTCCAGGATCAGGGTCGTCTGAATGACCGGCAGGTGCCCCGCGCGGATGCTGGCGGCAAGGCGGAGTTCCTGAAGGTCGGCGCGCAGTCGGCTCAGCATGGACGCCGGAACGTCCAGCAGGCGGGCCAGGCGTTCGAAGGCTTCCAGTTCCTGATCGGTGATCACGCCGTCGGCGCGTGCCAGGGCGGCGGTGCGTTCCAACAGGTGCAGCGCGTCGGAACGCACGAATTCCAGGGCGCGGCGGGCGTCCAGGCCCGAGCGGGTCACGGTGGCCTGCAGGTCCTGCCACTCGTGGGCTTCCATGATGCCGTCCGCGCAGGCAGCCAGGAACCGGGTCCGGAAGTGCCCCAGCGCCTCCTGCTCCTGTTGCACGCAGGTGCGGCACCAGCCGCGCGTGTCCAGGCGACCCCGGCTGAACAGGTTCGGGGTTTTCCCGCAGCGGCGGCAGGTGTGCGCCCCGGTCTGCGGCGCGGCGCCCGGTTGGGCCGCGCCCGTCAGCGGCACCCACACGTCCGTGGCAGGTGAGGGTTCGCTGGTCGGGGCCAGTGAGGCGGCAGGCGCGCCACTGGCACCGTCAGGCTCACCGGCGACCTCGCCGCCCAGACTTTCCAGCAGTGCCTGCAACCCACCCGCGAAGCCCTGAGCGACGGCCGATACCCGCCACTCGCCCTGGTGCCGGTAGACTTCCAGCAGCATCACGGCCTGCTCCTGATCGAACAGGGTGCCGCTCAGCTCGAACGTCAGGCCCGTGTGCGGATCAGCTTCCAGCGTCACGCGGCCCCCTCCCAGGGCGCTGAAGGGCTGGTCGTCGCTGGTGGCGGCCAGCAGCAGGCGGTGCACCTGAACGGGCACCCGGTCCAGATCGACACGGAACGATCCGGCCGGGCTGTTGAGCACGATGGCCCGTTCCGGACTGGCCGGCTGGTTGTAGAACACGAAGTAACGGTCGTCGCTGAGCCTGCGCTCGGCGTCCAGGCCGAACACGCTGATGTCCGGGGCGTTCAGGCCGGGCAGGTGGACGCGCAGGGTCAGGTGGGTCGCGGCACCGACCATCTGGGTCAGCGGGACGCGCTGGCCACGTTGCAGGGAATGCATCCGGGTTCACCTCCGGGGAGTGTCGGAACGAAGCGGCAGGTGGGATGAAGGCAGGACGGGCACCGGCCAGACCTGATCCGGTGCGCGGGCAGGAGAAGTCTGAACCCCAGGCATAGCACGGGGGCCGCGCGTTGTCGTCCGCAGTTGCGCCGGGCGGGCCGCGCGTCCGGGGCAGGGCACGCCCGGTCGGCGGGAAGGGCCGCGTTTCAGGCAGGCAGCCCGGCGTTCCTGTCCACACCTGCCTGATCCTCACCCTCTGCCTGACCGGCCTGCCGGTGGCCGAGGGGGCCGTGGCCTGCGCCGAGGCCGGGTGCGGCGTGCAGGGCGCGTTGCAGGTAGGCGTGCGCGCGGGTCACGGCGACCGGGAGGGCGTGCCCGAGGGCGAGGTGGGCGGTGATGGCGGCCGAGAGGGTGCAGCCGGTGCCGTGCGTGTGCCGGGTGGGCTGGCGGGGGGCACTGAGGGTCAGGGTGGGCTGGCCGGGGAGGCGCAGTTCGTCGGTGACGGTGGGCGTGGGCTGCCCGGCGTGGGCGGCGTGACCGCCCTTGAGCAGCACGGGCGCGGTGGGGTGGAGGCCGGCGCGGGTCAGGGCGTCCCATTCCGGGAGGTTCGGGGTGATCAGGGCGGCGCGTGGCAGCAGGTGGTGAATCAGGGCGTGCAGGGCGGCCGGGTCGAGGAGGGAGTCGCCGCTCTTGGCGATCATGACGGGGTCCAGGATCAGCGGGCCGTGCCAGTCGTGCAGGGCGCGGGTGACGGCGTGGACAGCCTCGGCGGTGCCGAGGGCGCCGGTCTTGATGGCCGCGACCGGGAAGTCGCTGAGAACCGAGCGGATCTGCGCGGCGATCAGGTCGGGCGGGAGGGCGTGGACGGCCTGCACGCCGACGGTGTTCTGCGCGGTGATCAGGGTCAGGACGCTCGCGCCGTACACGCCGTGCGCCTCGAAGGTTTTCAGGTCCGCCTGGATGCCGGCGCCGCCGCCGGAGTCAGACCCGGCGATGGTGAGGGCCACGGGCGGGCCAGTCCTGTCCGGGTGAGTCATGCGGGGACCCCGAGCAGCAGGTGCAGGGCGGCCTGCGCGGTGGCGGGGGCCAGCAGCGCGCCGTGCCGTCCGTGCCCGGTGGCGACGATCACGCCCGCGCGGGCCAGTCGCGGGTCCGGGTGCGGGCCGACGATGGGCTGTCCGTCCGGGGTGACGGGGCGCAGGCCCAGCAGCGTGCGGGGGCCAGGGCCAGCCGGGAGGTCCGGTGCGAGCTGGCGGGCCACGCCGCGCAGCCAGCGGTCCGCGTGCCGGTCCGGCCGGAGGCAGGCGGGATCGGCGGGGTGGCTGTCGGCAGGGTGGCGGGCGGGGCGGGCGGTCGCGCCGACGTACACGCCGTCCGGGCGGCCCAGCAGGTAGCGGGAGAAACCGGGGGTGGGTGGGCCATAGCGGGCCGGGCAGTGCTGGTCGGGGGAGCGCTGGTCCGGGACGGCGTGCAGGTGCGCCTGACCCCACTGCGCCTGCACGGGCAGGCCGAACGCGCCGCTCCAGGCACCGGCGGCCAGGATGACGTGCCGGGCGTCCCAGGTGCCCACACGGTCACCCGTTCCGTCACCCGCGTCGGCGTGGACGCGCACGCCCGCTCCCGGCAGCGGGGTCAGGCGGGTCACGCGGGCGCGGACGACGGGCAGAGCGTGCCGCGCGGCCTGCACGACACCCGGCGGGTACAGGGACGCCTCGCCGGGCGTGCGGTCCTCTCCCCCACCGGCGCGCAGGCGGGTCACGCCGGGCCGGTACGCGACGTTCACGCCGCTCGCGGCCTCCAGCGCGCGGGCCAGCTCGGGCCACGCGCGCAGGCTGCTCAGGGCGGGGGCGTGCAGGGGCGTGCCGCGCAGGCGCTCGCCGTCCGGGGTGAGGAGGCCAGCGGCGGCCCGCCACGCCGCGCCGGGCCGGTCGGCGTCCAGCACGGTCACGCGCAGGCCCGCGCGGCCGAGGGTGAAGGCCGTGACCGCGCCGATCAGGCCGCCGCCCACCACGATCACGTCCGGCGTTCCGGCCACGGTCACAGGGGTCCCTCCGGGTCGGGTACCTCCGGGTCGGGCAGGCGCACCGCACCTTCGGGTGGGCTGCTGGGGCTGGCGTGATCGCGGGGCAGCATGCGCCCGGCCAGGAAGGCGGCCCGGCCCGCCTGCACGCCCAGCGCGAAGGCGTACGCCATGCGTTCCGGGTCGCGGGCCTCGGCGACGGCGGTGTTCAGCAGCGCGGCGTCCGCGCCGAGTTCCAGGGCCTGCGCGGCGTCGCTGGGCACGCCCAGCCCGGCATCCACGATGATGGGCACCTGCGCGCCGTCCAGCACGGTTCGCAGCAGTTCGGGGGCGCGCAGGCCCCGCCCGGTGCCGATGGGACTGGCGAGCGGCATGACGGCCGCGCACCCGGCGGCCTCCAGCGCGCGGGCCAGCACGGCGTCCGCCTGCACGTACGGCAGGACCGTGAACCCGTCGGCGGCCAGCGTCTCGGCGGCGCGCAGCGTGCCGACCGGGTCGGGCAGCAGGTGGCGGGCGTCGGGGATGACTTCCAGTTTCACCCAGTTGGTGCCGGTGGCGGCGCGGGCCAGCCGCGCGACCCGCACGGCCTCGTCGGCGGTGCGGCACCCGGCGGTGTTCGGCAGCAGCTGGTAACGGTCCCAGTCCACGGCGTCCAGCAGGCCCGCGTGACCGGGGGCGTTCAGTTCGACGCGGCGCACGGCGACCGTGACGATCTGCGTGCCGCTGGCCTCCAGCGCGGCGCGCATGACCGTGAAGTCACGGAACTTGCCGGTGCCCAGCAGCAACCGGGACGTGAAGGTGCGCCCGCCCAGCCTGAACGGGTCGGCAGGCGCAGTGTGGGCGGGTTCAGCCGCCGCCGATGATGCGAACGATCTCGATGACATCGTCTTCCTCCAGGGGTCGGTCCGGGGCCTGCGCGCCGGGGTAGAAGTCGTCGTTCACGGCCACCGCCACGCGCGCCGGGTCGATGTTCAGGTCGCGCAGCAGGGCGTGCAGCGTCAGGTGCGGGCGGTGCGGGTGGGCGGCGCCGTTCACGAGCACGCGCGGGCCTCCCCGGCCGGGGTGGACGTGACGGGCAGGGGCGGCAGCGCGGCCAGCAGCTCTGCGGCGGCGCGGGCGGGGTCCGGGGCGTCCAGCACGGCGCGCACCACGGCCACGCGGGTCGCCCCGGCGGCCAGGACCGCGTGAATGTTCGGGGCGTCGATGCCGCCGATGGCGTACCAGGGCAGCGGTGGGTTCAGGTCGGCCACGGCGCGCACGTACTCCAGTCCGGCGGCGGCGCGGCCCGGTTTGGTGGGCGTGGCCCAGACCGGCCCGGCCGCGATGTACGCGGGCGCCTGGGCGAGTGCGGCGTGTGCCTGCGCGGGCGCGTGCGTGCTGAGGCCCAGCATCAGCCCCGGCGCGAGGGTGCGCGCCCAGGCGGGCGGCAGGTCCCCCTGCCCCAGGTGCACGCCGTCCGCGCCGATCGCGGCGGCCACGTCCACGCGGTCGTTGATCCACAGCGGCACGCCCCGCGCGGCACTCAGCTCACGCATCCGCTCACCCAGGGCGATGTACGCCCGCGCCTCCCAGTCCTTGCAGCGCAGTTGCAGCGTGTCCACGCCGCCGTCCAGCGCGGCGGCCACGCGGGCCAGGAACTCGCCCTCCGGCTGCCCGGCGCGGGGGGTCGCCACGAGGTACAGGCGGCCCGGCTTCACGCCGCCGGACCTCACGCCCGCTCCTCGCCGGACTGCTCCGGGCGGGGCAGGTACACCTCGCTGCCGTGCGCGCGGAATTCCTGCGCCTTGGCTTCCAATCCGGCCAGGATCTCAGGCGTGCGCAACTCGTGGCTGAGTTTCATGGAGCAGAACTGCGGGCCGCACATGGAGCAGAAGTGCGCGGTCTTGGCCGCCTCGGCCGGGAGGGACTCGTCGTGCAGTTCGCGGGCGCGGAACGGGTCGAGCGCCAGGTTGAACTGATCCTGCCAGCGGAACTCGAACCGCGCCCGGCTGATGGCGTTGTCGCGGGCCTGCGCGCCCGGGTGGCCCTTGGCGAGGTCGGCGGCGTGCGCGGCGATGCGGTAGGCGATCACGCCGTCGCGCACGTCCTGCCGGTCCGGGAGGCCCAGGTGCTCCTTCGGCGTGACGTAACACAGCATGGCCGTGCCGTACCACGCGATCTGCGCCGCGCCGATCGCGGAGGTGATGTGGTCGTAGCCGGGCGCGATGTCGGTGGTCAGTGGCCCCAGCGTGTAGAACGGCGCTTCCTGGCACACGTCGAGCTGCCGGGTCATGTTCTCGCGGATCAGCTGCATGGGCACGTGGCCGGGGCCCTCGATCATGGTCTGCACCCCGTGGTCCCAGGCGACGCGGGTCAGTTCGCCCAGCGTGCCCAGTTCCGCGAACTGCGCGGCGTCGTTGGCGTCCTCGACGCTGCCGGGGCGCAGTCCGTCGCCGAGGCTGAAGGTCACGTCGTACGCGGCCATGATCTCGCAGATCTCGGCGAAGTGCGTGTGCAGGAAGTTCTCGCGGTGATGCGCGAGGCACCACTTGGCGAGGATGCTGCCGCCGCGCGACACGATGCCGGTGCGGCGCCGCACGGTCAGCGGCAGGTGGGCCAGCCGCACCCCGGCGTGCACCGTGAAGTAGTCCACGCCCTGTTCGGCCTGCTCGATCAGCGTGTCGCGGTACACGTCCCAGGTGAGGTCCTCGGCCACGCCGCCCACCTTCTCCAGCGCCTGGTAGATCGGCACGGTCCCGACCGGCACGGCGCTGTTGCGCACGATCCACTCGCGGGTCTGGTGAATGAAGCGCCCGGTCGAGAGGTCCATGATGGTGTCCGCGCCCCAGCGGGTCGCCCAGACGGCCTTCCCGACCTCCTCCTGGATGGAACTCGTGACGATGCTGGTGCCGATGTTCGCGTTCACCTTCACCCGGAAGTTCCGGCCGATGACGGTGGGTTCCAGTTCCGGGTGGTTGATGTTCGCGGGAATGACCGCGCGGCCGCGCGCGACCTCGGCGCGCACGAATTCCGGCGTGATCTCGCGCGGCGTGGCCGCCCCGAACCCCTGCCCCGGATGCTGGTGCGTCAGGTCGAACGCGGCCTCCTGGCGCAGCGCCTCGCGGATCGCCACGAATTCCATCTCGGGCGTGATCTGGCCGCGCCGCGCCGCCTGAAGTTGCGTGACCGCCTGCCCGCTGCGGGCGCGGCGCGGGGCGGGCACCTGCGGGAACGGCAGCGGGCCGTCCCGGTCCAGTTCCGGGCGGCAGCGGCCCGGCAGGGCGTCCAGCGCGGCGTGGTCCGCCAGCCAGGGCCGGGCGGTCACGAGGCCCCGGCGCAGGTCGACGGTCTGCGCCGCGTCCGTGAAGGGGCCGCTGGTGTCGGGCAGCAGCAGCGCGGCGTTCGGGACAGAGCGGGTCAGGTCGCCCAGGCGTTCCAGCGTGGGTGAGAGCGTCACGCGGCGCGCCGGGACGCGCACCTGCGGGTGCAGGGTGCCGCCCAGGTACACCTTCTGGCTGGCCGGGAACGGCTCGGTCAGGTCGGAATCGGGCAGCAGCGGGCCGGACAGCAGGTCGGTCGCCTGATCGGACGTGAGCTGGGCAGCGGCGCGGCGGGTGGAAACGGACGGATCTGAAACGGTCATGGGAACTCCCCGGCTGGCGCGGCGGCGCAGCAGAAACAGAGCGAAGAAACAGGGCAGAGAAACAGGGCGAGGGTGAGGGGGGCCTGCGGCGCCACCGGGCAGCACTGGGCAGCAGGGCAGGCCGCGCGGGGCCACGGAGAGGCCCGGCGTTCGGGAGCGGCGGCGTGCCGCGTTCAGTGCGTGTGGGTCAGGTTGGGTTCGTTCAGGCGTTCGGCGGTTTCAGCGCAACAAAGACGGCCCCCTCCCGTGCGTGGAGGGGGCCGATGATCCTGGGGCGGCGCGGGGGCCGCAGCAGTGAGCTTCAACCGTCACTCTCCCTCCGCTGGTGCAAACCAGATCAGGTTCCTAGGGTTGAACACGCTGTTCTCTCAGCCGCGCGCCAGATGCGCGGCACCCCTGGTGACTGCCCGGAGTGTACACCGGCCCGCGCGGAATGCAAGCCCGGCGCGCCGCTCAGCCGGACAGGCCGGAGCCCGCGTCACCGGACGGCGCCGCGCCCGGCAGGCTGAGCGGCAGGTCCAGCAGGTCCGGCAGCAGGGCCGTCATGGCGGGGTCCAGTTGCGCGCCCGCCTGCCGCTGCACGCGCCGGTACAGTTCGTCCGGGCTGGGGGGCGCCTGGGCGCCGGGCGGGTCGCTCAGGGTGTCCAGGGTGTCGATCAGGGCGAAGGCGCGGGCCAGCAGCGGAATCTGCTCTGCGCTCAGTCCGTCCGGGAAGCCCTGACCGTCCCAGCGTTCGTGGTGGTGGCGGATGACGGCCAGCGTGTCCGGGTGCAGCCCCCCGACCTGCCGGGCCAGGGTCTCGCCCGCCTGCGGGTGCGTGGCGTGCGGGCCGACCGTGAGGCCGATGTCGTGCAGGGCCGCGCCGTGCAGCAGGGCGCGGCGGGCCGGTTCGTCCAGGTTCAGGGTGCGGGCCAGTCGCGTGGCGAGCGCCATGACGCGCCGGGTGTGGCCGGGGCGTTCCAGGCCGCGCGTTTCGAGGCTCAGGCCCAGGGTCAGCAGCGCCCCGGTCTGCGCGTCCTGAAGTTCGGCGCGTTCTCGGGCGCGTTCCAGCGCGGAGAGGACGTGCGGGGTCAGGATGTCGATCAGGTCGGCGTCCTCGGCGCCGAAGGGTTCGTCGCGGGTGAAGCACACCACGCCCAGCGGTTGCCCGCGCAGGTGCAGCGGCGCGGCCATCATGGCGCCGCCCGTCAGGAACGCGGGGCGGTGAATGCGGCTGGTGCCGCGCACGTCCACGACGCGCAGCGTCTCGCGGCCCTCCAGCGCGGCCCACGCGAGCCCCTGCCCGCGCGGGAGGGTCACGCGGCCCTCGGTCTCGCTGACGCCCAGCAGGTGCCGGGACACCAGCCGGTCGCCGCGCGGGTCGTACTGCAGGAACACGATCTCGCGCGCGCCGAGCAGGGCGCGGCTGGTGCCGGTCACGGCCGCGATGACCTGCTCGGTGCTGAGGGCGCCGCGCAGCGTGCCGCTCAGGCGGGCGAGCGCCTCCAGTTCCCGCTGCTGCCGGGCCGCCAGGACGCGCCGGGCGCGGGCGCGCAGCAGCGCGGCGACCTGCTCGGTGAAGGTGCGGGCGGTGCGCTGCGCGTCCGGTCCGAACGGCGGGCCGGGCGCGACCCGGTCGAGGTTCAAGAAGGCCATGACCAGGCCGTCCACGGCGACCGGGACGCCCAGCGTCTCGTGAATGCCGTCCACGGACAGGTGCCGGAAGGACTCCTGTCCGGTCACCTGCGCCTCGACCTCGCTGGCGGCGTGGGTGTTCACGCGGACCGCCTCGCCGCGCAGGACGCGCGGCGCGCCCGCCTGCCAGTCGCCGGGCGGCCCGGCGTACCAGCGCAGCAGGCTGGCCGGTGAGCGCCGCTGTCCCAGCAGGTCGTCACTGAACCCGGTCTGGGCGCACAGCAGGAAATCCCCGCGGTTCAGGACGTACAGCGTGCCGCTCTGCGCGCCCGGAACGTCCTGCACGGCGGCCTGCAGCAGGGCCAGCCAGTCGGCGGCGTCCGGGTCGTGGTCGCGGGCCAGCAGGGCCAGGGTGCGGCGGGCGGCGAGCGTCACGGCCTGCGTCTGGTCGGTGCCGGGGTCGATCTCCACGCGGTTGCGGCCGGCGGCCTTGGCGCGGTACAGCGCCGCGTCCGCGCGGGCCAGGGTCGTCTCGCCGGGCTCGTCGGGTTGCGTGAGGGTCCACCCGGCCGAGAGGGTCACGGGTTGCCCGCCCCCGTCGATCTGCTGCGCGGCGCTCAGGCAGCGTTGCGTGACCATCAGGCCCTGCTCGGGCGTCAGGCCGCGCAGGATCAGCGCGAACTCCTCGCCGCCCACGCGGTACACGCTGTCCTGCGGGCGGACGCTGCGCAGCAGGACCTGCGCGACCTCGCGCAGCACCCGGTCGCCCGCCGCGTGCCCCAGGCGGTCGTTCACCTGCTTGAAGAAGTCCACGTCCAGCGCCACGAGGTGCTGCCCGGCGTCCAGTTCCGCGAGATCCAGGTCGAACTGACGGCGGTTGTTCAGGCCGGTCAGGGCGTCCGTGAACGCGGCGCGGCGCAGGTCCAGCAGGGACTCGAGGTGCCGGGCGCGCAGGTGCACGACCAGCAGCACGGCGCTCAGGGCCAGGACGTTCACCAGCATCAGCGGGCCGTACACCCGCTGGAACAGCGGCGCGCCGCCCGGTTGCAGCAGCAGGCCCACGCCGTTGAACACGAAGATCAGCGGCAGCAGCGTCCACAGTCGCGGCTGCGTGAACAGGCGCAGGCCCACGCGGCGGTGAATGACGCCCGCGATCAGCAGCGCCGCCAGCGCCGACATGATGGCCGGCCCGACCCCCGCGCCGCCCAACACGGCGCGCATGATCAGCACGGGCAGCAGTGCCAGCGTGCCCCAGCCCGGCCCGAACAGCAGCGTGAGCAGCACGGCCGGCAGGTACCGCAGGTCCACGAAGATCCCGGACGACAGCGGCAGCGGGTACAGCATCAGGGTCACGCCGGTCAGTCCGGCCAGCAGCGCGTACGTCAACTGGCGCGCGCGGGGTGGGCGGGGCGGCCACGCGCGCAGATCGGCGCTGAGCAGGACGGCCGCGACGAGCGCCACGCCCAGGCCGCTCAGGAGCGTCAGCACGTCGTGCCACATCATGGGCAGCGGCGCGCCTGGCGTGAGCTTCCAGCCGTCGACATTGCACCCAGTGTAAGCGGAGCGGCGGGGCGCGTGACAGGCATCTGCCCCTCCCCCCCGGCGGGCCTCCCTGCGCGCGGCGCACCTTCATGAAGGGGGCATTCGCCCACGTCTGGACGGTCGGCCGGCGTGGTGTAATGGCGACTTCCGGTTTCGCCCCGCGACGCCGCAGTTCCCCTGTCAGTTTCCCCTGGCAGTTCCCTGGAGGCCCCCCATGACCCACCCGACCGACACCCGCCCGCCCCGCCCGCTGGACCGTTACTTCGGGATCAGCGCCGCCGGGAGTTCCGTGCCGCAGGAACTCCGCGCGGGCCTGACGACCTTCCTGACCATGAGTTACATCCTGTTCGTGAACCCGCAGGTGCTGGGCAGCGCCATCACCGTTCCGAACGCGCCGCTGCAACTGCTGATGACCACCGCCATCGCCGCCGCGTTCGGGTCGCTCGCCATGGGCCTGATCGCCCGCTACCCGTTCGCGCAGGCGCCGGGCATGGGCCTGAACGCCTTCTTCGCGTTCACGGTCGTGCAGGGCATGGGCGTGCCGTGGCAGACGGCGCTGGGCGCGGTGTTCATCTCGGGCGCGCTGTTCGTGATCCTGAGTGCGGTGGGCGCGCGGCAGGCGATCGTGCGGGCCATTCCGCTGAGCCTGAAGTTCGCCATCACCGCCGGGATCGGCGCGTTCCTGGCGTTCCTGGGCCTGCGCAGCGCCGGGATCGTGGTCAGCAACCCCGCCACGCTGCTGGGCCTGGGTGACCTGAGCGCGCCCGGCGCGTGGCTGGCCGTGGCGGGCCTGATCATCAGCGCGGCCCTGATGCGCCGCCGCGTGAACGGCGCCGTGCTGATCGGGATTCTGGTCACGTCGGCCGCCGCGATCCTGCTGAAACTTCCGGTGTTCGCGGGCGGCCCGGACGGCGCCATGCAGGCCTTCCCCGGCTTCGGGGGTCGCCTGCTGGGCGTGATCGACACGCCGGTCTGGCCGGGCAGTCTGGTCGGGCAACTCGACCTGGCCGGGGCGTTCGGGCTGGGCCTGCTGAGCGTGGTGTTCACGTTCTTCTTCGTGGATTTCTTCGACGCGACCGGCACCCTGACCGGACTGGCGCAGAAGGCCGGGTACCTCGACAGCAACGGCGACATGCCCCGCGCCCGGCGCACCTTCGCGATGGACGGCCTGGCCGCCATGTTCGGCGCGTTCATGGGAACGAGCACCACCACCGCGTACGTGGAGAGCGCCAGCGGTATCGGTGAGGGCGGCCGCACCGGCCTGAGCGCCGTGACGGTCGGGGGTCTGTTCCTGCTGAGCATGTTCCTGTGGCCGCTGGCCGCCGCGATTCCCGGCGCGGCCACCGCGCCCGCCCTGATCCTGGTGGGCGCCCTGATGATGGAAGGCATCCGCCACATCGACTGGGACGACCTGGGCGAGAGCCTCCCGGCGTTCCTGACGATCATCGCCATGCCCCTGACCTTCTCGATCGCCAACGGCGTGAGCTTCGGCGTGATCACGTACTGCGCCGTGAACGCCCTGACCGGACGGGCCCGCCGCGTCCACCCGATCCTGTACGGCGTGGCGGCGCTGCTGCTCGCCCGGTACGTGTTCCTGTCGGAGGGCTGACCCCCGACCACGCCCGCCCCCCCCGCAGCTGTTCAGGCGGGGGGGCGTTTCATGCGGACTCCGGATCAGGTGGCCGCGTGGGTGGTGGGTTTCGGGAAGCTGATGTAGAAGGTCGCGCCGTCACCAGGGTGACTTTCGGCCCAGACCTGCCCGCCGTGCCGGGTGACGATGCGTTTGACGTTCGCGAGACCCATGCCCACGCCCGAGAATTCCTGCTCGGTGTGCAGCCGCTGGAACGCCCCGAACAGCCGCTCGGTGTAGCGCGGGTCGAAGCCCACGCCGTCATCCTGCACGAACACCACCCAGTGGTCGCCGCCGTCGCGCGCGCCGACTTCCACGCGCGCACGCTCGCGGCCCGAGGTGTACTTCACGGCGTTGCTGAGCAGGTTCTCGAAGGCCAGCATCAGCAGTTGCGGGTCGCCGCGCACGACCGGCAGGTCCCCCGCGATCCACTCGATCTCGCGGCCCTCGGTTTCCGGGGCGATGTTCGCCCAGGCCCGCAGGACCACCTGCGCGAGGTTCAGGTCCCGCACCTGCAACGAGGTCTGGGCGACACGCGCCAGTTTCAGCAGTTCGTCGATCATGCTCTGAAGGCGCTGGGTGGCGCCGTCGAGGACGCTCAGCAGGCGGCGGTCCTCCTCGTTCAGGCGGGGATTCAGGCGGCGGCGCAGCAGGGTCAGGAACCCCTGGATGTGCCGCACGGGGGCGCGCAGGTCGTGCGAGACGGACCCGATGAACGAGTCGAGTTCGTCCATCTCGCTGCGCAGCGTCAGGGTGCGCAGCGCGACCTCCTGCCGCACCTCGGCGTCCAGGTCCGCCTCGCGGATCTCGGCGTGGCGGCGCTCGGTGACGTTCTCATGCGTGATCAGCAGGAAACGGGTGTGCCCGTCGTCGAAGGGCGTGGCGGTCAGCTGGAACCAGCGTTCCTCCTGCGGGCTGTGGCAGGGGTACTCGATGCTGAACGTGTCATCCTCGCGCGCCAGGACGCGCCGCAGGCCGCTGGCGACCTCCTGGCCCTCGTCGGCGCAGGGGCCACTGGCGTTCTCGCACACGCGCAGGTAATTCACGCCCGGCCCGCACGTGGCGGGGTCACCGCCGTTGTCGCGCATGAAGTCGTTCCAGGCGCGGTTGCACAGCAGGATCGTGCCCTGCATGTCCAGCACGGCCATCTGGTGGGGCATCACGTCCAGCGCGGCCCGCACGGCCCCGGCGGACAGCGCGTGCGCGGGCAGGGTGGGGGCACCGGCAACCCCGGCGCGGGCCTGCGGCTGACCCTGCCTGGGTTGTCCCTGCGGGGTCGCCCCCAGCGCGGGACCGGTTGCCTGATCGTCACCGTGCGCCATCTGCCCTCAGCGTACGGGACGGTGCCTGACGACGGAACCGGCGCAGCTTAAGAGAACGGGCATTGAACCTTAACCCCGCGCCGCAACCCACGCCCGGTGCCTGGCAGGCGTGCATGTGCCGCAACGCGCCGCGCCCGGGTGTGTCACCCTGCCGGTATGGGAGCCGACCGACACGCCACAGCGAACCTGCAACAGATTCAACTGCTGCTGGAAAACCTCGGGCAGCAGGCACCACAGGCACCCGGGGCGCAGGTGGCCCCCGCCGACGAGGCAGCGGCGCAGCACACCGGACCGGCAACAGATCCGGTCTCCGACCCGGTCGCTGACCCCGTGGCTGATCCAGTGTCCGACCCGGTATCCGACCCGGTGTCCGAGACGTAGCGCGCTGTCGTCCGGTACCGGGGAACGTGCCCGTGCCCTGCGACTGGCCGCACTGACTCCGGGGCAGGGAGTCGCAGGACACGGGCCCGGGAAAGAGTTTCGTCAGATGGACCTGGGCAGGATGTGGTGCACGCCACTCGTTCCCGGTGGCGGAGGAGAACTGGCATGCCGCCAAGCGCCCCACCCCCTGGCCGGTCCACCCGCAGTTGGCGGCGTGGCGGCGTGCGGGCGTGGTGGGCGCGGCTGGCGGCGTGGCTGGGTGCGCCGCTGCCCGGCGGGATACCGGACGCGCCGGAAATCACGCGGGTGAAGGTCCGCGGGTACCTGTTCGCGGTGCTGGCGGCCACGCCGGGACTGGTGATGCTGCTGCACCTGCTTGCGCAGCGGGGCGCGTGGGTGACGGCGGCGCTGCACCTGTCGGTGATGGTGGGCGCGGTGGTGATGTTCGTGCTGGTGGTGCGGCGTCCGGCGCGGCTGCCGGTGGCCGAGTGGGTGTTCGCGGGCCTGCTGACCGTCAGTGGCGTGGGGTTCCTGGTGCTGTACGCGCAGCGGCCCGAGCAGGTGCTGGGGCACGACCTGCTGGGGAACGTGATGCTGTTCATCGTGGCGGGGTTGCTGCTGGTGCTGCCGCCGCAGGCGTCCGTGCCGGTGGCGTTGCTGCTGCTGCTGGCGTACCGCACGGAAGTCCGGCTGCTGAGTGGTCTGAGCAGCGCCGATCTGCTGGTGCCGCAGTGGGTGAACACCGGGATGTTCGCGCTGCTGATCGTGGGCGTGATCATGCGGCAGACCCTCTCGGAACTGGCGGGACGCATGCAGGCCGCGCAGGAACTGTCGGTGCGTGACCCGCTCACGGGCCTGCTCAACCGCCGGGGCTTCGACGCGCAGGTGCGGGCCGCGCGGGCCGTGCGGGCCGGGGGGTCGCTGCTGGTGCTGGACGTGGACGCCTTCAAACCCATCAACGACCGTTTCGGGCACGCGGTGGGGGATCAGGTGCTGGAACTGATCGGCCGGGTGCTGCTGGAGCACGTGCCGGGGGGCGGCGTGGCGGCCCGCTGGGGCGGTGAGGAGTTCATCGTGTTCACGCCGGACAACGAGGACGGCGCCGCGCGGCTGGCCGAGACGGTCCGCGCGGCGGTGGCCGCGACGCCCTGGAACGACCTGCGCGTGACGGTCAGCATCGGCGTGAGCGGCTGGGACGCCGCCCAGGCGATGCAGCACGCGTTCCTGCGCGCCGACGACGCCATGTACGCCGCGAAGGCCGCCGGGCGTGACCGGGTGGTGCGGGCGACCGGAGACCCGAGCCTGCCGGACGCGGCCCCGGGCAGTCATCACGCGCCGCACCGGCCGCCCAGGGCCGAGGCACCCAGGCCTGATACGCACCGACCTGAGGCGCACCTGCCGGTGCCGCGGCCGCAGCAACCGTCAGGCCACGACCCGGACGGCGCGCCGCCCACTGCACGGCCTGAACGCTGCGAGTCCTGATCCGGAGGCCAGATCATACGGACTCCGTTTATTTCGTTAACAGATCGGAACACCAACGATCTGTCAACTCCACGTCCGGAACCCGTTTTTCTCCTCCTCTGCGGGGCAGCTCTACGAGTCGCATCCGCTCGGACCCGGCGGGCTTTGTAGCCCATTCAATCGGAGTCCGTATCAGGTGTTCGCGGGGGCGTGCCCGGCTCGGCGGCGGTTGAGGTCGCGTTCCTTGATGGCCTCGGCGGCGAAGAACGACCCGATCACGGCCGTCACCGACGCGGCCTGAAGGGCGACGCCTTCCCAGGTGCCGTGCAGGCCAAGCCACAGGCCCAGGCTGGCGGGCAGCGTGACGGGCAGCGGGTGCACGGGCAGCCAGCCGACCAGTTGCAGGGTGTGGACGGTGTTGCCGACCATGACGCCCAGCACGGCGCAGATCAGCATGCCGGTCCAGACCAGCAGTTTCTTCATGGGCAGTTTCGCCTGGAGTCTGAACACGGCCGCGCCGATGGCCAGCACGCTGCCCAGGCCGACGGCGGTGCCGCTCAGGACGGTGGCGGCGCCCGCCTGGAGGGCCAGGGACTGCAGGAACAGCACGGTCTCGAAGCCCTCGCGGTACACGCTGGTGAAGCCCAGCACGGCCAGTCCCCACCACTGCACGCGCAGGGCGGCGCTGCCGGGACCGCGCGTGAGTTCGTGCTTGTGTTTCTGGAAGGCGGCCATGCGGTCGGTCCAGTACACCTGATGGAAGAACCAGTTCATGATCAGCAGCAGCACGCCGATGGCGATCAGGCTCACGACCGCCTCGAGTTTCTCGCCGTAGCGGCCCAGCAGGCCCAGCGCGCCCTGTAGCGCGTACCAGGTGGCGGCGGTCGCGGCGAACGCTCCGGCGGCGCCCAGCCACATGGGGCGGCGCAGGTGCCGGACGTCCTGGCGGCGCAGGCTGCCCATCAGCGCGGCCAGGATCAGCACGGCTTCCAGGCCCTCGCGGAACACGATGATGCCGGCGTTGGTGGCGACGGCGGCGGGCGCGACCTCGGTGCCCAGGATGCGGGCCACGTCGGCCAGGGTGGTCTGCAGGGCGGCGCGGGTGGTCTGGAAGGCGCGGTCGTCGGCGCGGGCGCGGATCAGTTCGGCCAGTCCGCGTGGCGCGTGGCCGTTCCAGAGCAGGTCTTCGAGGCGGGTCTTGAGGTCCGGGTTGAACACGGCGATGCGGGCCTCGGTGCCGCTTTCGAGCAGGGCGTAGGCGTCCAGGCGGGCGGTCTCGGCGGCCGTCCAGTCGTGGGCGGCGGCGGCGGCGACGACCGCGTCGAGCTGGCGGCGGATCACGTCGAGGTCCGCGCCGGGTTCGGCGCGTTGCCAGTCGGCGGGGAACGCGGCGCGCAGGGCGGTCAGCTGGGTGTCCACGCGCCGCTGCACGTCGGCCGCGCCGGGCACGTGGGCGTTCAGTGCCGTCTGGCTCAGGTCGGCGGCCAGGGTGTTCAGGTCGCCGGTCAGGGTGCGGGCCTGCGTGGCGGGCAGCAGGGGGGTCAGGTCGGCCAGGGCGCTCTGCGCGCCGCTGAGGAAGGTGCGGGCCTCGTTGATCTCGACCTCGCGCTGCACGGTGGGGGCGGGGCCGGTCTCGTTCACGCCGCGGGCGTACTCGACGGGTACCAGCGACAGGAACCGCGTGACCTGCGAGGCCCGCGCGCGGATGTCACGGGCCGAGAGGGGCGCGGCCCGGAAGTCCCCGAGTTGCTGCGTGACCCGCGCGAGACTGCCGGGCAGGGCGTTCAGGTCGGCCTGGAGGGACTGCGTGGCGGCCTGTCCGCGCTGCCCGGCGTAGGCGGGTGCCAGGATGCGGAAGTACCCGGCGGCCAGTGCCTGCTGCTCGGCGGCCAGGGTGCGGAAGCCGCGCTGCTGGCTGAGTTGCAGGTCGCGCAGCGCGTCGTTCAGGCGGGCCTGGTAAGCGTCGAGCAGGTCCGAGCGTATGGCGCTCAGCGCGGCCTGCGGGGCGAGCGTCCCGGCGGCCAGGGCCTCGGCGGCGGCGGTGGCGTCGGCGTTCAGGCGGGTCAGGCTGCTCGCCACGCGGTACTCCCGCACGGCCAGCCACTGCCGGGCGGCGGGTGCGTCGGCGGCCAACACGGCGCGTTCCAGGGCGCGCAGCGAGCCTCGCAGCAGCGCCGTCCAGGCGTCCGCGCGGGCGCGGGCCAGGGCGGCCGGGTCCTGCTGGCGGGCGGCCGTCTCGGCGCGGGTCAGGGCGGCGCTCACCGCGCGGGCGCTGGCGGGGTCGGCGGCGTTCAGGGCGCTCAGCAGGGGCGCGGCGTCCTGGCGGGCCTGCCGGGTCAGGCGCGTGGCGGCGGCCGGGTCGAAGTCCAGTTCCAGCGCGGCGTCCGCGAGGTGCGCGCGGGTGGCCTCGGCGCTGACGGCCAGGTCGGTGGGCGGCAGGGACTGGGCGGCCTGGGCGGTCCCTGCGAGCTGGGCGGGCCGGACCGCGCTGGCCGTTGCCGTGGGGAGCAGGGCGGCGGGAAGCAGCGCCGCCAGGGTCAGTGCGCCCAGGGTCAGTGGGGCGGGGCGGGTCACGGGAGGCTCACGTTCAGGAGCGCGGCGGCCTGGGTCACGCGGCCCGCGATGACGGTGGCGCGGTTCTGCGCCTCGCGTTGCAGGGCCTCGGCCTGTTCCGGCGTGTAGTGGCGGGTGCGTTCGCGGGCGGTCAGGGTGCTCACGAACTGCGCGAGTTCGTTCAGTCCGGCCGTGATCTGGGTGTCCAGCGCGGCGCTGCGGGCGCGCACGTCGGGGCTCAGTCCGGCGTACATGGCCTGCCAGGAGCGGACGTTGCCGCCCAGGTCGCTCAGGCGGGAGATGACCACGAAGTCGCGGCGGGTGCTGGCGCTGCCCAGCACGAAGGGGCTGGTCTTCCAGTCCTCGAAGAACACGGGGCCGACGGTGGGGACGTTCCCGACGAGCGCGCCGAACACGTCCGCGCGGGTGGGGGTCCAGCGGGCGGCGGCCTTCTGGAGGGCCAGGGTCTGGGTGTGCAGCGCGGCGGCGGCGGCTTTCAGGGTGGGCGCGTCGGGCAGGACCTCGCCGCTCTCCAGGCGGCCGTTGCCGTTCAGGTCGGCTTTCACGCCGCTGCTGAAGGCGGGCACGGTGCCCCACAGGCTGCCCTCGGTCACGCCGAACAGGTTGCCGGGGCGTTTCAGGACGCGCCCGCCGGGCAGGGTCAGGTCGATGGGCGCCACGTCCGGGCCGCCCTGCGCGCCGCTGGTACCGGCGTCGAGGATCACGTCGAAGGGGGCGAGGCTGTCCACGCCGGCGACGATGCCCTCGATGGTCTCGTAGGCGGGGCTGGCCTTCTGCCAGGCGCTGCGGGCAGCGCGGAGGGTGGCGAGCACCTGCGGGTCGCGGGTCAGCGCGGCGTAGTTGAAGTTCCGTTTCTGCGCCTGGGCGTGGTAGGTGTCGGCGGCGCGGCTGAGGGCGGCGGCGGCGCTGGCCTGCGTGGCGAGGCGGGTGGTGAGGTAGGTCTTGACGCCGCTCAGGTCGGCAGGGCGCGCGGCGGACTGGGCGGCGGTCTGGGCGGTGGCCGTGGTGGTCAGCAGGGCGAGGCCCAGCAGGACGCCGGGGGCCGGGCGGCGCCGGGGGGAGGTGACGGCAGCGGCCGGGGCAGTCGTGGCCGGGGCAGCGGTGAGCGGGGCAGTGGGGGCCGGGGCAGCGGGGCGCATGCGTCGAATACTGAACTATTCCGAGTTATTTAGTCAAGTATGAACCGGCGGGACATCCGGACGGCCCCCACCGCACCCGGACTGCACTACCATGCGCCCATGCCGTCCCACCCCACCTCCTCTTCCATCACGGCACAGGAGCCCAGGACCCAGCCCTCGCAGCGCAGCGACCCGCCCGGCGCGACCCGCCGTCCACTGCCCGCCGCGCTGCAACAGATCCTGGCCAGCGACGAACTGACCTACCGCACCGCGCAGGCCATCAGCACCGTGCACGCCCACCGGCAGGGCGGCCACTGGCTGCGCGCGCTGCTGCTGCCCGGCGACCCCCCGGAACTCGTGGCACTGCTCGGCGAGCGGGTGCAGCGCCCCGGCTCCAGCATCGGCTTCGGATCGGCGCTGGGGCACGTACAGCACGTGCAGGGCCGCCGGGCCGCGCCGCTGGGCACCGACCCCACCCCCCTGCACGCCCTGGTGGCGGGCGGCAACGTGCGCGAACTGCTGCCCAACGGCGCCGACGCCGCCGTCAGCGACCTGACCCTGGCGCTGGCAGGCGCGCTGGACGCCCAGACCCGCGCCGCGCAGCCCACCGCGAAACCCCGCTTCCCGTTCCTGCGTCAGCGCGGCCCGGACCCCGCCGAAGCCATCCAGGCAGAGACCGAGGTGCAGCGCTGCCTCGCCGAACTGCGAGAAGGCCTGTCGCGGCTGGTGTTCATCCCGCTGCGCGACACCAGCCTCGACTGGGACGACGTGCCGCTGCTTCCCTGAGCGGCGGTCCCGGCCGCCGGACCCCAGTTTCTGGCATGATGAGAGACATGACGGCAGGACAGGCAGGAGATGAACAGCGGCTGGCGACCCTGGCACGCTACGCGGTGCTCGACACCCTGCCGGAACATACCTTTGACCGGATCACGCAGATCGCCACGCGGCTGTTCGGCGTGCCCATCGCGCTGATCTCGCTGGTCGACAAGGACCGCCAGTGGTTCAAGGCCTGCATCGGCCTGGACATCCGCCAGACCGACCGCTCACTGTCGTTCTGCGCGCACACCATCATGGGCGAGGACGTGATGGTCGTGCCCGACGCCACGCGCGACCCGCGCTTCGCGGACAACGGGCTGGTGACCGGCGCGCCGCACATCCGCTTCTATGCCGGGGCGCCGCTGGTCACGCCCGACGGGTTCAAGCTGGGCAGCCTGTGCATCATCGACACCCGCCCGCACGCGGACTTCAGCGCCGAGGACCACGCGTCCCTGACCGACCTGGCGGGCGTGGTCGTCAGTGAACTGGAACTGCGGTTCACCAAACGGCAACTGGAGACCGAGGGACAGGCCCGCGCGCAGATGATGAGTTTCCTGCGCGAATCACAGGCCGTGAACGAGGCGCTGCTGGGCGTGAACAACCTCGCGCAGCTGGACCTGCCGCCGCAGGACATCGCCGCCTTCGCCACCGAACTGATCGCGCAGGTGGCGGGCGTGGACTGGGCCGCGCTGATCGCCCTGGACAGCAGCGGCGGCCGCACGGTCGCCAGCTGGACGTACAGCGAGAACGGCCAGAGCTTCGCGCAGCACCTGCCGGAACGCCTGCGCCCCGGCGAGGGCGTCGCGTGGACGGTCGCCAGCAACGGGCAGCCGCACTACGTCAACCAGTACGCCGACACCCCGAACGCCGCGCCGGGCGTGGTGCAGGCGGGCGCGCAGGCCATCGCGTGGCTGCCGCTGGGCACCTACGGCGACCAGACGTACGTCGTGTCGTACGCCATGCTGCGCGCCGGGGCCAGCTGGACCGCCCGGCAGCGCGAACTGTTCGGGGCGTCCGCGAACGCCATCCGGCAGGCCATGTCCATGCGGGAACTGACCCGCACCGCCGAACTGGCCGCCCTGACCGACCCGCTGACCGGCCTGGGCAACCGCCGCGCCTTCATGGAACGCGGCGCCCTGACGGCCGGACTGCTGGCCGCCGTGGACCTCGACGACCTGAAACGCGTGAACGACGAGGGCGGCCACGCCTCGGGCGACGACCTGCTGCGCCTGTTCGCGCAGGCACTCACGGCCGCCCCGCAGGGCGGGCAGGCATACCGCATCGGCGGGGACGAGTTCGCGCTGCTGCTGCCGCCCGACCAGTCACCCGACGTGTTCGCGGACTGGATCGGCGCGGCCCTGACCCAGGTGCGCGCCGGCGGGTTCCGGAACGCCTCGGCGTCACACGGCGTGGCCCGCTGGCCCGAGGAGGCCGCCGACATGGGCAGCTGCCTGCAACTGGCCGACTCGCGCCTGTACCGCCACAAACGCGAACGCACCCACTGATCAATGGTGCGGACAGGTTCATAACTTCAGGGCAGACCAGCGAGGAACACGCAGTGGTTACCCCTCCCCCTTGAGGGGGGAGGCTGGGAGGGGGTGAGCAGGAATGGCGTTACAGAAGACGTGTTCCATGCTTGTCCCCTCTGGCGCCCGAACAGTGTCCGCACCATTGCTGATACGGACTCCGACCTGAATGGCTTGTAAAGCCGCTGTGTCCGGGCGGATGCAGGCAGGAGAGAACCCCCCCCCGCCGGACGTGGAGCCGACAATCCGTATGAGCGCCCCCCCGGCCACTGCGGGGTATGGCCGCTGCGGGCTATGCTGCGCGGCATGTCTTTCAAGCGTGCGCTGAACGTCCTCGGTTCCGTCCTGGGATGGGGCGCGGCCAGCCTGCTCGTGACCGGCGTGGCGAACACCTACCGCTTCCGGGTGATCACGCACCGCGCCCCGCTGGACGGCCTGACCCGCCCGGTGCGGATCGCGCACCTGAGCGACCTGCACTACGGGCTATTCATCCGGCGCGGCAGCGTGCGCCGCTGGGTGAGCGCGGCCCTGCGCGCCCGGCCCGACCTGATCGTGATCACGGGCGACTTCCTGGACAGCGGCGTGGGCCGGCGCCGCCACCAGGCGCTGCTGACGGAACTCTCACGCCTGAACGCCCCGCTGGGCGTGTACGCCGTGTGGGGCAACCACGACTGGACCAGCCTGAACACCAACGCCACGCGCACCACCTTCGCCGGGAACCTGCGTGACAGCGGCGTGCACCTGATCAACAACGCCGGACGGCAGGTCCGCGACGACCTGTTCGTGGCGGGCGTGGACGACTGGTGGTTCGGGAATCAGGACCTGGAGGCGGCGCTGGCCCGACGCGCGGGCGGCGCGGTCGTGCTGCTCTCCCACAACCCGGACTACCTGACGCAGGTGCCCGCCTGGATCGGCCTGACCCTCAGCGGGCACACGCACGGCGGGCAGGTGCGCGTGCCGATGTTCGGGCCGCTCAAGCCCCGCTCGACCCTGCTGAACGTGCTGCGCGGCTGGGTCAGCGGGGACCGCATCATCGGGTCGCCCGCCGAGGGCACGCCGGGCGTCACGCCCAGCGGGCACGCGCTGGGGTTCGTGTCGACCGGGCTGGGCGTGACCGGCGTGCCGCTGCGCTGGGACTGCCCGGCCGAACTGGTCCTGCTGGACCTGCACCCACCCCGGCGCCCCTGAGCGGCCGGGCGCGTGCCGGGGTTGCTGCGGGCGGCCGCGCGCGGCATACTGCGGGGGCCGCGGGTGCGGCGTCCCGCCTACGAGTGACGCCCCCGACGATAACCAGATGACCACCCCACGCGCCGCCCCCACGGGCAGGCGCCGGGGGCCGGAATTCGGTTGTCACCGCGCCGCACGAGGTGCCCATGACCGGAACGTCCCGCGCAGGTTTCGACCTGCACCAGTATTCAAGAGAGTGGTTCGCGCAGCCCAGGCAGGACATCCTGGCCGGGCTGGTCGTGGCCCTGGCCCTGATCCCGGAAGCGATCGCGTTCTCCATCATTGCGGGCGTGGACCCGCGCGTGGGCCTGTACGCCAGTTTCATCATCGCGCTCGTCACGGCGTTCATCGGAGGCCGCCCCGGCATGATCAGCGCGGCCACGGGCGCCATGGCGCTGCTGATGGTCGGCCTGGTCCGCGATCACGGCCTAGAGTACCTGTTCGCCGCGACCGTCCTGACCGGCGCGCTGCAGATGCTGTTCGGCTGGGCGCGACTGGCCCGCTACCTGAAGTTCGTGCCGCGCAGCGTGATGGTGGGCTTCGTGAACGCCCTGGCGATCCTGATCTTCTCGGCGCAACTGCCGCAGTTTGCCGGTGCGAACTGGCAGATGTACGCCATGGTGGCCGCCGGACTGGCGATCATCTACCTGCTGCCGCGCGTGTTCCGGGCTATTCCGAGTGCGCTGGTCGCCATCGTGCTGCTGACGGTCGTGTCGGTCCTGACCGGCGCGGACGTGCGCACCGTGGGTGACATGGGCGCCCTGCCGACCGCGCTGCCCCCCTTCGGCCTGCCGGACGTGCCACTGACGCTGGAGACGCTGCAGATCATCCTGCCGGTCTCGCTGACGCTGTGCATGGTGGGCCTGCTCGAGAGCCTGCTGACCGCGCAACTGATCGACGAGCGCACCGACACCACCAGCGACAAGAACACCGAGTCCCGCGCGCAGGGCGCGGCGAACATCGTCACCGGGTTCTTCGGCGGCATGGCAGGCTGCGCGATGATCGGGCAGAGCATGATCAACGTCACGAACGGCGGGCGCGGACGCCTGTCCACGTTCGTGGCGGGCCTGGGCCTGCTGATCCTGATTCTGCTGCTTCAGCCGCTGCTGGTGCAGATTCCCATGGCGGCGCTGGTGGCCGTGATGATCGTGGTCAGCGTCAGCACCTTCGACTGGAGCAGCCTGCGCACCCTGACCCTCTACCCGCGCGGCGAGGGGATCGTGATGCTCGCCACGGTGGGCGTCACGGTGTTCACGCACAACCTGTCGGCCGGCGTGCTGGTGGGCGTGCTGCTCAGCGCCGTGTTCTTCGCGCGGCAGGTGTCGAAACTGTCCAGCGTGACCGCCGAGGACACCCCGGACGGCCGCACGTATCGCGTGACCGGGCAGCAGTTCTTCGTGAGCACGCACGACTTCCTGGGTCAGTTCGATTACCACCACCCGGACCGGCGGGTCACGATCGACCTGTCCGGCGCGCACTTCTGGGACGGGTCGGCCGTGGCCGCCATGGACAAGGTCATGCTGCGCTTCCGCCGCCAGGGAACCGAGCCGCGCCTGGTGGGCCTGAACGAGGCGTCCGCGTTCCTGCTCGACCGGCTGGCCACCTACCACAGGCCCGGCGCCGGCGCGGGCGGCGGGCACGACTGAAGCGAGAAGGAGAGCAACGGGCGGCCGGACGTGGAGTGGGCAACCCGCTCCCCTGACGAAACGGACGGCCGCGCGCATGATCCGCCCGGACGGGTTTCCGGAGGGCCGCGCTACACTGCCCCTGAAACGAGGCTCCCAGGAGCCGGTCGCGGCGACCACACGCTGAACGGGAGGAGCCTGCAAGCAAGCTTCTCCCATTGCCGTTCACCCGCCGGTCGCGGCCGGGCGGGGCGCACTTCATGCGTCTTTCACGCAGTCCGCACCGGTTCCGGGGCGCCGCGCACACTAGGAGCGTCCATGAGTCCACCCCCCTTCCCCACCGTCCGTCCCGCCCTGATTCCCGGAGAGCCGCATGCACGAACCCACTGAGTCCATCAACCTGCTGAGCAGCCTCGGCATCAACCTCAGCAGCGGTCAGCTGACCACGCTGGCGATCGCGCTGTTCGTGGCGACGTACGCCATGATCCTGCTCGAGAAGTACGTTCACCGCACCGTGGCGGCGCTGCTGGGCGCCTGCGCGGTCATGATCACGGGCCTGCTCACGCCGGACATGGCGTGGGCCAGCATCGATTTCAACACGATCTTCCTGCTGTTCGGCATGATGAACATCGTGAACGTCCTGAGCCGCAGCGGGTTCTTCGACCTGGTGGCCCGCCGGGCGCTGGTCCTCACGCGCGGCGAACCGGCCCGCGTGCTGTGGATTTTCAGTCTGCTGACCGCGCTGTTCAGCGCCTTCCTCGACAACGTCACGACGGTGCTGTTCATGGCGCCGGTGGTCATGACGGTCGTGCTGCGCCTGGGCCTGAAACCCATGCCGTACCTGATCGCCGTGATCCTGTCGAGCAACACGGGCGGCACGGCCACGCTGGTCGGCGACCCGCCGAACATCATCATCGGGTCCGTGGCCGGCAAGGGCTTCGGGGAGTTCCTGACGAACGTCGCGCCGTACGCGCTGGTGGCGACCGTGGCAGGCATCGGCCTGATGCACCTGCTGATGCGCCGGCGCGGCGACCTGAACAGCGACATCAGCGCCGAGCGGCTGCGGCTGGCCCTGACCGACGACACGCCCCTGAAAACCAACCCGCTGCTGATGAAACAGGCGCTGGGCGTGTTCGCCGTGACGCTCCTGCTGTTCATGATCGGGCACCCGCTGGGCCTGGAGGCAGGCCTGATCGCCCTGACCACCAGCACCTTCCTGATGCTGATCGCGGACCTGACCCCGGTCGAACTGTTCGAGCAGGTCGAGTGGACCACGCTGCTGTTCTTCATGGGCCTGTTCGTGGTGGTGGGCGCCCTGGAGCACGTGGGCGTGTTCACGATGGTCGCCACCTCCCTGACCGACATCATCGGCGGGAACGTCGGCAGCGGCATCCTGCTGGTGGGCTTCGCCAGCGCCCTGATCAGCGGGTTCGTGGACAACATTCCGTTCACGATCTCCATGGCCAGCGTGCTGCGCGAGTTGCAGACCACCTTCGGCCCCAGCATGGACCCGCTGTGGTGGGCGCTGTCACTGGGCGCCTGCCTGGGCGGGAACCTCACCCTGATCGGCGCGTCCGCGAACATCGTCGTGTCCGACATCGCCGCGCGGGAAGGCCACCCGATCTCGTTCGGCGGGTTCATGCGGTACGGCACGCCAGTCTCGCTGATCACCACGACCATCGCGCTGGGCCTGTTCTACATCACCCACACCCTGATGAACTGACGGCCCCGGCCATCCGGGGTCATCCTGGACAGTCGGCGGGCACCCAGGCGGCGCGGGCGGAAGCAGACACAGCTTCCCGGCCCGCGCCTTCAGGTTGTACGGACTCGTAGAGCTGCGCCGCAGAGCGAGCAAAGCGGATTCCGTTTATTTCGTTGACAACCCGGAAGGGCGCCGGGTTGCCAACGCCACGTCTGGCAGCCCGCTTTGCTCCTACTCGCCTCGCTCGAATTGAACGGCTTTATAAGCCATTCAATCGGAGTCCGTATGAGAGCCGGAGCGGGCGGCCGGGGCATGCCGCCGCACGTCACGCGGCCTTCGGCTACGGTGGAGGGCATATGAAGACACAGAACGCACGGTCGGCCCTTCCGTCTGCCCGCCCCAGTCCGGCCTGTCCGGGGACGCCAGGGGGTGGCGCGTGCCGCTGCTGAATCTGGCGGCGATGCTGGTGGGCGTCACGGCGCTGCTGGCGTTCCTGAACGCCCGGTACCTGCGGTTGCCCGCGTCGATCGGGGTGACGGTGGGGGGGCTGCTGTTCAGTCTGCTGATTCTGCTGCTGGTGGGCCTGGGCGTGCCGTTCGCGGTGGATGTGGTCGAGGTGGCGCGCAGCGTGAAGTTCAGTGATTTCGTGTTCGAGGGGGTGCTGTCGTTCCTGCTGTTCGCGGGGGCGCTGGGCGTGAACTCGCACGCGCTGTGGGCGTTGCGGGCGCCGGTGCTGACGTTCGCGTTGCTGTCCACGGCCATCTCGATCGCGCTGATGGGCGGCGCGACGTACGGCCTGACGCACCTGTTCGGGCTGGATGTGCCGCTGGTGTTCTGCCTGCTGTTCGGGGCGCTGATCTCACCGACCGATCCGGTGGCGGTGCTGGGGATGCTGTCGCAGGCGAAGGTGCCGCGCCGCATCGAGACGCTGGTGGCGGGCGAGAGTCTGTTCAACGACGGGGTGGGCGTGGTGGCGTTCGCGGTGCTGGCGGCCGTGGCGACCGCGTCCGGGCATGGCGCGGAGCACGCTGCCGGGCACGGCCCGGACCTGAGTGTGCTGGGCGTGTCGCTGTTCTTCGTGCAGGAGGCGCTGGGCGGCCTGCTGCTGGGCAGCGTGGCGGGCCTGGGCGCGTACTTGATGCTGCGCGCCGTGAACGATTTCGTGGTCGAGGTGCTGGTCACGCTGGCGCTGGTGCTGATCTGCACGGCCGTGGCGGGGGCGCTGCACGTGTCCGCGCCGCTGGCGGCGGTCGCGGCGGGACTGCTGGTGGGTCTGCTGACCGACCGGCGCCCGGCGGCCCTGTCGTCCCGTGAGAAGTTCGACAGTTTCTGGCACCTGACCGACGAACTGCTGAACATCGCGCTGTTCGCGCTGCTGGCGCTGGAGGTCGTGGTGGTGCGGTTCACGCCGCAGACGGCGCTGCTGGGGGTGCTGGCCATCGCGCTGGTGCTGGTCGTGCGGGCGGTCAGTGTGCTGCTGCCGTCCACGGTGCTGGCCCGCGCGTACGAGTTCCCGCCGTTCACGCGCCGCCTGATGATCTGGGGCGGCCTGCGCGGCGCGATCAGCGTGGCCCTGGCCTTCACGGTCCCCGAGGGCGAGTGGCGTGACCTGTTCCTGGTGATGACCTATGTGGTCGTGGTGTTCAGCATCGTGGTGCAGGGCCTGACGGTGGGTGGGCTGGCCCGGCAGGCGGCGGCCGCGCAGCAGCACCCGGACCCGGCCAGCCTGAACTGACCCGGCAGGTACGTCACCTTCACCCGCTCTCCTGTTCATGGGGGGCGGGTCTTTCACGGGGGGACATGAAGGTTTCTGGCACGCGGCTCTGGCCGGGGTGGGGCGGGCGCTGCCTACACTCGTGGGGAAATGAGTGCCAGTCCTGTTCCGCTTCTGACCCGCCTGCAGACCACCTTCGATGGGCTGGTAGCTGCCCTGCCGAACGTGATGATCGCGCTGGTGGTGCTGCTGGTCTTCATGCTGCTCTCGCGGCTGGCGCTGAACGGCGTGCGGTCCGTGGCGCAGCGGGCGGGGCAGACGCCGGGCGTGGCGCTGGTGTTCGGGCGGCTGGCGTCGTGGCTGATCACGACGCTGGGCGTGCTGGTCGCGCTGACGATCATCTTCCCGACCCTGACGGCGGCGTCGCTGTTCAGTGCGCTGGGGGTCAGTGGCGTGGCGATCGGGTTCGCGTTCAAGGACATCTTCCAGAACCTGCTGGCGGGCCTGCTGATCCTGGTCACGCGGCCGTTCCGGATTGGGGATCAGATTGTCAGTGGCGAGCACGAGGGCACCGTGGAGGACATTCAGGTGCGGGCCACGCTGCTGCGCACGTACGACAACCGCCGGGTGGTCATTCCGAACGGGGAACTGTACACCAACCGGGTGGTCGTGAATACCGCGTTCGACCGGCGGCGGCTGGCGGTGCAGGTGGGCATTGGGTACGGGGATGATATCGACGGGGCGCGCGCCCTGATCCTGGAGGCGCTGGACGCCAATCCGGAGATCCTGGCCGATCCGGCGCCGACGGTGCTGGTGCGGTCCCTGGCGGATTTCAGCGTGAATCTGGAGGTGCGGTTCTGGATCGATCCGCCGATCCGGCGTGAGGCGGTGGAAAGTGAGGACCGGGTGCTTCAGGCGCTGAAGGAGACGCTGGTCGCGGCGGGCGTGGACCTGCCCCTGCCGACGCAGCAGGTGCTGTTTCATGACCAGACCGAGGAGACCGACGGGGACCGCCGCCGTCAGCGTGAAGGCTGGCCCGCCGGGAAGGGAGCGTCACCCCGCCCGGCGCGGCTGCTGAAGGAACAGGTGGCCCCGGAGGAGGGGCGGGGCGGCCCGGCGGACGGGTCGGCGCCGGAGCGGAGGGACGCTTGAAGGGCTGGCTGTTGCGGGCCGAGCAGTGGACGCGGCAGTTCTGGTTCATTCCGGCGGTCATGACGGCCCTGGCGTTGATCCTGGCGGAGGTCGGCATCAGCCTGGAGGAACGCTACGGCGTGGCGAAGGCCCTGAGTTTCGCGTACAGCGGCGGTGAGAGCGGGGCGCGCAGCGTGCTGTCGGCGGTGGGCAGCAGTTCCATCGGCGTGGCGGGCACGGTCTTCTCGATCACGATCGCGGCGCTGTCGTACGCGGCGGGGAACATGGGGCCGCGCCTGCTGGACAACTTCACGCGGGACCGGGGGAATCAGGTGGTGCTGGGCGTGTTCATCGCGACGTTCACGTTCTCGATCTACACGCTGCGCAGCGTGACGGGCAGCGAGGAAACGCCGTTCGTGCCGCACTACAACGTCAGCGTGGCGATGCTGCTGGCGCTGGCGTGCGTGGCGGCGCTGGTGTACTACCTGGCGCACGTGACGTCCTCGATCAACATGACGCGGGTGGTGAACCTGCTGCGGGACGACCTGCGCCGGGCGCTGGACCGCGCGACCGAGCAACTCGACCGCAGTCCCGGCGGGAGCGTGCGGGACGTGAGTCCGCCGCCCGAGGAGTACTGGGCGCAGGCGGAGGTGTTCCGCGCGCCGGACGGCGGGTACCTGCAACTGGTGGACATCGAGGGGCTGGTCGCGCGGGCCGAGGCGCATGGCGTGTCGGTGCGGCTGCACGTGCGGGCCGGGGATTACGTGTTTCCGCACTCGCCGGTCGCGCAGGGCGTGCCGGACCTGCCGGACGGGCTGAACATCATGGGCGCCCTGACGCTCGGGAAGCGGCGCGTGGCGGGTCAGGATCTGGAGTACAGCGTGCGGCAGCTGTCGGAGGTCGCGGCGCGCGCGCTGAGTCCCGGCGTGAACGACCCGGTCACGGCGATGGACGTGATCGACCGGTTCGGGGACGCGCTGTGCCGCCTGAACGACCGCCGCTGGCCGAACGGGGTGTACCTGCGCGGGCATCAGGTGCGGCTGGTGATGCCGGCCACGAGTTTCGGCGGGCTGCTGGACGCCATGTTCACCATGCCGCGCCAGTACGGGAAGGGCAGTCCGGCGGTGACGCTGCGGATGCTGGAGGTGTTTCAGATCGTCGCGGAGTGCATCGACGACCCGCTGCGCCGTCAGGAGTTGCTGCGGCACGCGCGGCTGGTGCTGGAGGACGCGCAGGGTGCGACCAGCAACAGTCAGGATCTGGCAGACCTGAACGAACGCTTCGGGCGGGTGGAGCGCACCGTGCAGGAGAGCGGCGGGCCGCGCGCCGGGGCGGCGGGCCTGCCCTGAGCGGCGGGGGGCGGGTACCCACGTCGGGGGTGACGGGAATGCAACAGACCGGACGGTCAGGAATCGTATGCTGGGGGTCGGGAGTGCATTGATTCCCGCAGCTGCACTGTTCTTCCTGTCGTCTTTCCCGTTCCGGCGTGACGTTTCCTGCGAGGCTCATTGATGACTGGTGGCGCTGATCCACAATCCGGGGGTTCACCCGCGCTTCTGAACAGCCTGTTCGGTCATTTCGACCGGCAGCCGGGCAGCGGCCTGCTGACCCTGGACGGCGAGGGCCGCGTGGTCTGGGCGTCCGGGAACGGGCTGGGCCTGCTGGGCCTGCAACCGGGCGGCGCGCAGGGGCGGACGCTGGAATCGCTGCTGCACGGGGACGACCGGCTGGGCCTGCCGTACGATTTCATGCAGCAGGTGCAGGCGGGGCACACGACGCGCCTGGAGGCGCGCATGGCCCGGCACGGCGCGCCGCTGTGGTGTGAGATCACGGTCCTGCCGGTGCAGGGGGACGCGGCGGCGGCGGCGCTGGTGCTGCTTCAGGACATCTCGCCGCGCCGGGCGGCCGAGCAGCAGGCGCGGTCGCTGGAGGCGCGGCGGCAGGCGCTGCTGGACATCGCGTTCGACGCGATCATCACCATCGACCGGCACGGGCGGGTGGTCGTGTGGAACCGCGCGGCCGTGACGATCTTCGGGTACAGCGTCAAGGAGGCGGTGGGGCGGCCGCTCTCGGAGTTGATCGTTCCGCCCGGCTCGCGGGCCGCGCACCTGCGCGGCATGACGCGCCACCAGCAGACGGGTGAGACGCGCGTGGCGGGGCGGCGCATCGAGCTGGGCGCGCAGCGCAAGGACGGCAGTCTGGTGGAGGTCGAGATGACCATGTCGCCCGTGTGGATCGAGGAGCAGCTGTACTACACGGCGTTCATTCATGACCTGACCGATCACCGCCGGGCGCAGTCGCAGTTGCGTGAGCAGTCCGAGCAGCTGTCGCTGGTGCATGACCAGATGCCGACCCTGTCCTGGACGACCGACCGGGACCTGCGGGTGACGATGCTGCGCGGCGGGGCGATGGCGGCGCTGAACCTTGACCCGGCGGCGCTGGTGGGCCGCAGCATCCCGGAGGTCCTGAACGGCGCCCCGCAGGCGCGTGAGAGTCTGGACGCGCACCGGGCGGCGCTGGAGGGCCAGCGCGGCCGGTACCTGCACCGGTTCCAGGAGCAGGTGTTCGAGATTCACGTCAGTCCCATGCATGACGATGTGGGCGCGGTCAGCGGGACGGTGGCGCTGGCGACCGACGTGACCGAGCAGCACCGCGAGCAGATCAGCGAACGCTACCGCGCGCGGGTGCTGCGCTCCATTGCGATCGGGGAGCCGCTGCCCACCACGCTGAACCTGATTGCCGAACTGCTGACGCAGCAGACGAGCCGCACGACCGCGCAGCTGCTGACCGTCAGTGACGGGCACCTGCGGGCCGTGCCGGGGCAGGCGCTGCCGCCCGAGCTGGAGGCGGTGTTCAGCCGCCCGGTCGCGCCGCAGGAACTGCATCCGGCGTGGGTGCGGGCGCTGGACACGCGGGACCTGACGGTGTCCGGGCTGGGCGGTGACGGCAGCTGGACGCCGTTCCGGCTGGCGGCCGTGCAGCTGGGCGTGCGGTCGCTGTGGCTGCTGCCCGTGATGTCGCGGGTGGGTGACGTGATCGGCCTGATCGCCCTGTACCGCGCGGCGCCGGGCGAGCCGTCGGTGCGGCTGATCGACCTGATCCAGCATTCGGCGCAGCTGATGATGGTGGCGGTCGAGCAGGACCAGTACCTGCAGACGATCCTCACGACCCGCGAGGAGACGCTGCGGACGCTGGGCGTGGCGCTGGAATTCCGGGATTACGAGACCAAGGGCCACACGGACCGGGTCGTGACCCTGAGCCTGCAACTGGCGGACCGGCTGGGACTGTCAGCCACGCAGAAGGACGAGTTGCGGCACGGGGCGTACCTGCACGACCTGGGCAAGATCGCCATTCCGGATCAGATTCTGCTCAAGCCGGGCAAACCGAACGCGGCCGAGTGGGAGATCATCCGGCAGCATCCGGTGGTGGGGTACGAGATGCTGCGGCACACGCCGGCCATCGGTCCGGCCAGCCTGGAGGTAGTGCTGCACCACCACGAGCACTGGAACGGCGGCGGGTACCCGCGCGGGCTGGCGGGCACGGACATTCCGCTGCTGGCGCGGGTGTTCGCGGTGGTGGACACCTTCGACGCGCTGACGAGCACGCGGCCGTACAAGCGCGCGTGGCCGGAAGAGGACGCGCTGGCGGAACTGGCGCGCATGGCGGGCCGGGTGCTGGACCCGCACATGGTGGAGGTCTTCACGGCCATGCGCGGCGGGGCGGCGCCCGGTACGGACGTGGGCGGCCGCACGGATGACCGCGCGGATACGGATGACCGCGCGGATACGGGTGACGGTGCAGATATGGGTGACGGTGCAGATACGGGTGACCGTGCAGACGCGGGCGAGGAGTCCGGCACGGAGCCGCAGTAAGCGGCACCCGTCACCCCCTGGTTGACGGGGCGTCAACTCCTGGTTAACCTGTGGCATGACCGCCGAGGCGCTCCCCACCCTGGAACCCCGCGTGCGTGAACGCCGCGAGGCGCTGGGCCTGCGCGCCAGCGACGTGGCCCGGCAGGTGGGCATCACGCGGCAGGCGCTGCACCGCATCGAGAGCGGCGCGTCGCTGCCCGGCACGCTGCTGGCCTTCACGCTGGCCCGCGCCCTGACCTGCCGGGTGGACGACCTGTTCACGCTGCGCGCCCCCGGCCCCGACCCGCTGCTGAGCGCCCGCAGCCCCGCCCCGCTGCCCGCAGGGACGCGCGTGGCCCTGGCGTCCCTGCCACCACCCACCCTGCCACCACCCACCCTGCCGCCATCCGACCGGCTGCATTCTGACCGGCTGCACCCTGACCCGCTGGCCCCCGATCTGCTGGCCGTGGACCTGCGCGGCGACACCCACGGCACGCCCGGCGGCTTTCACGTGCCCGCCGACGGGGTCGTGCAGGCCGCGGCCCCCGGCGGCCGCGTCACGGTGCGGCCGCTGCGGCCCGTTCCGGACGCACTGACGCTGGCCGCCCGGACGGCCGTGCTGGTCGGCTGCGACCCGGCGCTGGACCTGCTGGTCACGCACGCCGCCCGGCAGCCCGGCGGGACGCGCGTGATCCTGCGCTCCGCGCCGAGCCTCGCGGCGCTGCGCGGCGTGGCACGCGGCGAGGCGCACGCCGCCGGGATTCACCTGTGGGACGCCCGCAGCGGCACCTCGAACCTGCCGTTCACGCAGGCGGAACTGGGAGCGGCGCAACTGTTCACGCTGTGGACCTGGGAACAGGGCCTGCTGCTGGCCCCCGGCAACCCGCTCGGCGTGCGCGGCCCGGCCGACCTGACCCGCCCCGGCGTGCGCCTGCTCACCCGTGAACGCGGCGCCGGGAGCCGCCTGCTGCTCAGCGACTGGCTGCGCCGCGCGGGCCTGCCCGACCCGGACGGCTGGCAGGACAGCCTGCCCACGGCACGCAGTCCGCTGGAGGCCGCCGCGCGGGTCGCGTCCGGGCAGGCGGACGCCGCGCCCGGTCCCCGCTCGGCCGCGCAGGCCGCCGGGCTGGACTTCCTGCCGCTGCAACCCGAACGCTTCGATCTGGTCGTCCCGGACGGGCACGCCGGGCATCCGGCCATCCTGGCGCTGCTGGCCGCCGCGCGCAGCGACGCCTTCCGCGCCGACCTGAGCGCCCTGGGCGGCTACGACCCGGCGCAGTCCGGCGAGCCCTGGCAGCGCAGCCTGCCCGCCCCGGCCCCCACGGACCCGCCCGGCCCCCCGAACGGCCGGCACTCTCTCAACGACGAGCTCAATGACGAGCTCAATGGCGAGGCACACGCATGAAACGATTCTTCACGGCCCGGCTTCTCACGGCGGCCCTGCTGACCCTGGGCGCCCCGGCGCACGCCGCGAACCTGACGGTGTTCGCCGCGTCCTCCCTGACCGACGCCTTCACCGAGATCGGCCGGGACTTCGACCGGAAAACGGGGAACCGCACGACCTTCCAGTTCGCCGGGTCGCAGACGCTGCGCGCGCAGCTGGAAAACGGCGCGCAGGCCGACGTGTACGCCAGCGCCAGCGACGCGCAGTTCACGCCGCTGGTCGGGAAGCTGATCACGGCGCGGCAGGTGTTCGCCCGCAACACCCTGACCGTGATCGTCCCGCGCGGCAGCAGCGTCCGGAGCCTGGCGGACCTGACCCGGCCGGGCCTGCGCGTGGTGATCGCCTCGCCCGGCGTGCCCGTCGGGGATTACACCCGGCAGATGCTGGCGGCCGTGGACCGCGCCGGCACGTACGGCCGGGACTACTCGGCGCGGTTCCTGAAGAACGTGGTCAGTGAGGAGGCGAACGTGCGGCAGGTGGCGCTGAAGGTCAGTCTGGGCGAGGCGGACGCCGCCGTGGTGTACAGCAGCGACCTGACGCCCAGCCTGAAGGGCCGCGTGCAGGCAGTGGCGTTGCCGGGCCGGTTCAACATGCTGGCCTCGTACCCGGTCGGCGTGACCCGCGCGTCCCGCAGCGCCCCGGAGGCGCGGGCGTTCGTGGCGTACCTGCTGTCGGCGGACGGGCAACGCACCCTGAGAAAGTGGGGGTTGCGCGCTGCGAAGTGACCCGCCGCGCGGGAAGGCCCGGCGTTCCCCTCCCCTGCTGCCGCTGCTGCTGGGCGGCCTGATGACGGCGTTCCTGCTGCTGCCCACGCTGGCCCTGCTCTCACGCGGCCTGAACGCCTCGTTCCTGCCGACCCTGCTGAGTCCCGCCGTGACCGACACGCTGCGCGTGAGCCTGTGGACGACCGGCCTGACGGCCCTGCTGACCGTGGTGCTGGTCACGCCCGTGGCGTTCCTGCTGGCCCGCTTCGACTTCCGGGGGAAGGCCGCGCTGGAAACGCTGCTGGACCTGCCGGTCGTGCTGCCGCCGGTCGTGGCGGGCCTGGGCCTGCTGCTGGTGTTCGGCCGCACCGGCCTGCTGGGCGCGCCGCTGGAACTGGCGGGCGTCAGCGTGGCGTTCTCGCCGGCGGCGGTGGTCATGGCGCAGCTGTTCACGGCGTCCCCGTTCTACCTGCGGGCCGCCCGCGCGGGTTTCGGCAGCGTGGACCGCGACGCCGAGCAGGCCGCGCAGACCGACGGGGCCAGCCGCGCGCAGGTGTTCCGGTTCATCACGTGGCCGCTGGCATTCCCGTTCCTGCTGGAGGGACTGGTGCTGACCTGGGCGCGCGCGCTGGGTGAATTCGGCGCGACGATCCTGTTCGCCGGGTCGTTGCAGGGCCGCACGCGGACCGTCACGCTGGCCGTGTACGCCGCGCTGGAAAGCGACCTGGGGCCGGCGCTGGTGCTGTCGGCCGTGATGGTGTGCGTGGCGTTCGCGGTGCTGCTGGTCGTGCGGACGCTCGCGGCCCGGCGCGACTGATACGGACTCCGATTGAACGGGCTGCAAAGACCATTCAATCCGAGCGGCGCGAGTAGGAGTCGAAGCGCCCCTCCGGACGTGGAGTTGGCAACCCGGCGCCCTTCCGGGTTGTTAACACAAACGGCAGTCCGTATGACGGTTGTGCAGGCGGCCGGGATCATTCCGGGTGGGTATGGGCCAGCGTGCGGGTCAGGAGGCGCAGCGCGGCCTGCACGGCGGCGCGGTCGGGCGTCTGTGGGGGGCCGGTGCTGGCGCGGACGATCAGTTCCGGGCGGGTGACGATCACGTCGCCGGGCGGGTCGTCGCCGAGGTGCGCGAGCAGGTGCGTGAAGGCCCGCTGGCCCAGCGTGGGGAAGTCCTGCCGGACGGTGGTGAGCGGCGGGATCAGCAGCGCGCTTTCCGGGGTGTCGTCGTACCCGATGACGGACACGTCGGCCGGGACGTGCAGGCCGCGTTCCCACAGGGCGCGCAGCGCGCCGACGGCCATCTGGTCGTTGGCGACCAGCAGCGCCGTGAAGGGCGGCCCGGCCAGCAGCGTCTGCGCGGCGACGTACCCGCCGTGCGGACTCCAGTCGCCGCTGACGCGCGCGACGGGGCTCAGGCCGTGCGCGTGCAGGACGCCCTGCCAGCCCTGTTCGCGGGTGTTCTCCACGACGGCCTCGTTGGGTGAGGTGATCAGCGCCACGCGGGTGTGCCCGAGGTCCAGCAGGTGCTGCGCGGCCAGCCGGGCGCCGTACTCCTGGTCGAGCAGCGAGGCGGGCACGGGCGTGTCGGGCGTGACGTCCATGAACACGCAGGGCAGGTCCGGGAGGCGGCGGCGCAGTTCGCTGGCGTCGGCGGGGGTCATGGAGGCGTTGATGAGCACGCCGTCCACCTGCCGCTCGCGCAGGGTGCGGACGGCCTGGGTGACGGCGGGCAGGGTGTCGTACGGCACGATGGACACGATCAGGCTGTACCCGGCGGCCCGCGCGGCCCGTTCGATGCCGGAGGTCAGCTGGGACGGGGCGTGCAGGGCGAGGTCGTTCGTGACGAACCCGACCGTGAAGGTCCGCTGCCGGGCGAGGCTGGTGGCGAGGCGGTTGGGAACGTAGTCGAGTTGCGCGGCGGCCTGCGTGACGCGGGTGCGGGTGCGGGCCGAGACGTTCGGCAGGTTGTTCACGACGCGCGAGACGGTCTGCTGCGACACGCCGGCCAGCGCGGCCACATCGGCGAGGGTGACGGGAGTGCGGGGGCGCATATGCCCGGTATGTTAACCCTAACAATCCCCGTCTTCCAGGGTGATCGCACTCAGGTCATCGCACTGTCAGGCCGTGACGGCTCGGTCAGGCTCCTTTTCTGGGTACCGTCCCGGACGGTGTTCTGGTGGGAGACCGACCCGCGCACCCGATCTTCAGCGCGGGAATCGTGCCGGGACTACACATGTTAACCTTCACAGTTTCTAGGGTAGGCCGTACATCAGAACCTACCACGGGTGCCACCGGGCACCTGCCCACCCCTGCGCGGCCCTCAGCCCCGCACGGCGCTCATCCGGCCGGCCACCTGCCGTCCGGCACGCCCGACCCCACCCCCCCTCCTCTCTGCCAGCAGGTGACGAATGCGCGACCACACCCATCCCTCCAGCCCGTCCACGCCTCGGCCCGCTCCGCTGACGCTGGGCGTGTGCGACTACCCCGAACACGTGGACCCCGCCACCTGGCCGGAACACGCCCGGCAGCAGCGGGCGCTCGGGCTGCACTTCGTGCGGCTGGCCGAATTCGCCTGGAGTCGCCTGGAACCCCGCCCCGGCGAGTTCGACTGGGCGTGGCTGGACCAGGCCATCGAGGTCGCGGTCGCGGCGGGACTGCAGGTGGTGCTGTGCACCCCGACCGCCGCGCCCCCCGCGTGGCTGGTCGAGGCGCACCCGGAGATCCTCCCGGTCGGCCGTGACGGGCGGCGCCGCACCGCCGGATCACGCCGCCACGCGGACCTGAGCAGCCCGGCGTTCCGGGAGGCGTCCGTGCGGATCACGCAGGCCATGGCCGAACGGTACGGCACGCACCCGGCCCTGATCGGCTGGCAGACCGACAACGAGTTCGGGTGGGGCGACACCGCGCAGAGCTTCACGCCCGCCGCGCAGGCGGCCTTCCAGGCGTGGCTGCGCGAACGGTACGGCACCACCGACGCCCTGAACGACGCGTGGGGAAACGTGTTCTGGAGCATGGAGTACAGCGACTGGACGCAGATCCCGCTGCCCGGTCAGGGCGTGTCGGCCAGCAGTCCGTCGCATGTCCTTGACTTCATGCGCTTCAGTTCCGGGCAGGTCGCGGCGTTCCAGGCGGATCAGGTGGCGCTGCTGCGCCGCGCCTCGCCGGGGCGGTTCGTGACGCACAACTTCATGGGGTACTTCAGCGCCTTCGACCACTACGAGGTGGCCGCCGGACTGGATTTCGCCGCGTGGGACAACTACCCGACCGGCACGCTGGGCGCCGTGCACGAGTGGAACCTGCTGGACCCGTCGTTCGCGCTGACGTACGCCCGCACCGGGCACCCGGACGTCACGGCCTTCAACCACGACCTGTACCGCGGCCTGACCGGCGCCGGGCGGGGCCTGTGGATCCTCGAACAGCAGTGCGGGCAGGTGGACTGGGCGCCCAGCAACCCGCTGCCCGCGCCGGGCGCCGTGAACCTGTGGACCGCGCAGGCCTGGGCGCACGGCGCGGACGCCGTGACGTACTTCCGCTGGCAGGCGGCGACCATGGCGCAGGAAATCATGCACTCGGGCCTGCTGCGCCACGACGGCACACCCGACCGGGGCGCGGCCGAGGTGGCAGGCACCGACCCGGCCCGCTACCCCTGCGTGCCGGTCCGCAACCGCGTGGCGCTGCTGCACGACTACGAGAGCCTGTGGCTGTACGGCGCGCAGCCGCACGCGCAGGGCATGAGTTACTGGGCGCAGGTGTTCACGTACTACCGCGAGCTGCGCCGCATGGGCGTGGACGTGGACATCCTGCACCCGGACAGCCCGCTGGACCGCTACGACCTGATCGTCGCCCCGGCCCTGACCCTCATGACCCCGGAACGCGCCCGGCACCTGCGCCGCGCCGCCGGGCACAGCCGCGTGGTGTTCGGGCCGCGCACCGCCTTCCGCACCGCGTCCGGCCGGGCCGCGCAGACCGCGCCGGGCAGCCTGCTGGCGCAACTGACCGGCGCCCGCCTCCAGAACTTCGATTCCCTGCCGGCCGGACTGACCCAGCCGGTCGGCGGGCACGGCGCCAGCGGGCATGGCGTCGGCGGGCACGGCGCGGCGCTGTGGGCGGAAAGTTACGTGCCCGAGGACCCCGCCACCGAGGTCCTGCACCGCTACGCCGGAGGCCCGCTGGACGGCGAGGCCGCCGTGACCCGGCGCGGCCTGGTCACCCTGATCGGCGCGCACAGCCCGTCCCTGATCGGCAAGGTGCTGGCCGGGGCGCTGCGGGACGCGAACATCCCCACCCTGAACCTGCCCGAGGGCGTGCGCCTCTCCCGGCGCGGCGAGGTCACGCTGCTCCAGAACTGGAACGCGCATCCCGTGACGTGGTGCGACCTGACACTGGCGCCCGTCAGCACCACGTTCCTGAACAGCGGGGACGTGCAGGCCCGCGCCGCGCAGCACACCACACCCGACACCACACCCGACACCACACCGGCGGATCACGCCGCCGTCACCGGACCCGTCCCGTCACCCACCCCCACCCCTCACCGCATCAAGGAGCCCACATGAATTCCAGACTGTTGCCGCTGACCGCCCTGCTGACCCTGGCGCTGCCCGCCTGCTCCGAGGCCAGCACCCCCCAACCCGACGCGTTCATGCGCGGCATGGACGTCTCCGAGGCGCGGGACGCCGAGCGCAGCGGCGTGCAGTTCCGCGACCTGGACGGGCAGGTGAAGCCCGCCATGCAGATCGTGCGCGACCACCGCTACGACTGGGTGCGGGTGCGCCTGATGATCGACCCGGACGGCCGCTACGGCCTGACCCAGGACCTGCCGTACGTGAAGGCCGTGATGCTCGACGCGCAGAAACACAACCTGAAGGTGCTGCTCGACCTGCACTACTCGCACTGGTGGGCGGATCCCGGCGGCCAGTGGCTGCCCGAGCGCTGGAAGGGACAGGACACGGCCGCCCTGAGCGCCTCGGTGTACGACTACACGCGCGGCGTCATGAACGAACTGACGGCGCAGGGCACCCCGCCGGACATGGTGCAGGTCGGCAACGAGATCAACGGCGGGATGCTGTGGGAGCCGGGCCGCATCCGCAACGACGACATGACCACCTTCGCGACCCTGGCGAACGCCGGCACGCGCGCCGTGCACGACGCCCGGCCCGGCACGCCCGTCATGATCCACATCGCCAAGATCGGTGACGCCGACGATACCGTCGCGTGGTACCGCGCCTTCGAGAAGGCCGGCGGGCAGTTCGACACCATCGGCCTGTCGTACTACCCGATGTGGCACGGCACCTTCGACGACCTGGGCAACGCCATCCGGCAGCTGAAGACGGCGTTCGGGAAACCCGTGATCGTCGCCGAGACGGCGCTATACTGGGACACCAACGAGAAAGGCTACGACAACGTCCCGTACCCGCAGACCCCGCAGGGGCAACTGGACTACCTGCGGGCCCTCACGCCGGTCGTGCGGGAGGCGGGCGGCAGCGGCCTGTTCTACTGGGGCGCGTTCTGGTCGCAGAGCAGCCGCTGGCTGAAAGCCGACTGGTCCGACGACGACGCCTCGCGCCGCTCGCTGTTCGACGACGACGCCCGCGCCACGCCCGCCATCGACGGCCTGAACTGAACGGCCCCGCACGGAACCCCCCTGTCCCGCACGGCCCCGCACTGAACGCCCCACCCCGGAGGACTCCATGAAGAAACTGCTCACCCTGACCGCCCTCGTCCTGACCGCCCAGGCCTCGGCCGCCACCCTGACCGTCTGGAACCACTTCACGGACGCCAGCGAGGTCGCGTGGCTCCAGGCGCAGACCGCCGCCTACACCAAGGCCAGCGGCAACAAGGTCAGTATCGTGTCCGTGCCGCTCGACCAGATTCCCGACAAGCTGATCCAGGCCGCGCCCAAGGGCCAGGGTCCGGACCTGATCGTCACGCTGCCGCAGGACCGCCTGGGGCAACTCGCGGCGGCCGGCGTGGTCGAACCGCTCGACCGTTACCTGACCACCCGCACCGACCTCGACAAGACCGCGCTGAGCGCCATGACGTACAACGGAAAACTGTTCGGGCTGCCCATGTTCGCCGAGTCCGTCGCGCTGATCTACAACAAGAAACTCGTGCCCAAGGCGCCCGCCACCTGGGATGAATTCATCCGCGCCGCCCAGGCGAACACAGGCAGCGGCCGCTACGGCTTCCTGATGGACCTCAGCAACGCCTACGCCAACTACGGCGTGTTCAGCGCGTACGGCAGTTACATCTTCAAGAACAACGCCGGCACCCTGAACGTCAAGGACGTCGGCATCGGCAACGCCGGCGCGCAGAAGGCGCTGGGCCTGCTGAACGACCTGCGCTACCGCTACAAACTCGTGCCCGAGGGCGTCAGCGCCGACGCCGCCAAGGGCGCGTTCGTGGACGGCCGCCTCGCCATGTTCATCACGGGACCGTGGGACATGGGGGACATCCGCAAGGCCGGCATCGACTTCGGCATCACGTCGCTGCCCACCCCTCCCGGCGCGACCGGCAAGTGGAGCCCCTTCGTGGGCGTGCAGGGCGTCATCATGAACGCCTACAGCAAGAACAAGGTCGCCGCCAGCGGCCTGGCGCGCAGCCTCGTGACCCGCACCTCGCAGACCAGTTTCAACCAGGCGGGCGGGCGCATCCCGGTCAGCCTCGCGGCCCGCACGCAACTGAAGAGCAACCCGGTCGTGCAGGGCTTCGGGAAGACCATCTCGGCCGGGACGCCCATGCCGAACGTGCCGCAGATGGGCTCCATCTGGGGACCGTGGGGGAACGCCGTGGCGCAGGCCGTGCAGAAACCCACGCCGGACTACCGCGCGATTCTCGACGCCGCCATGAAGGAGGTCAATGGAAGCATAAAATAAGCGCCGTCCGCGCAGACCTGGTAGAGCGCGCCCCCGTCCGGTTGGATGGGGGCGCGGCTCTGTGTACCGGCGGTTCCGTATGGTGGCGGCCCTGTGGAATGGCCGTTCAGCGGCGGGGGGGTCGGCTGCTGCGGCGCGCGGGGACGGCCGCGCCTTTCAGGGCGTGGTACGCCTCCAGCTGAGCGGCGCTGATCTGGCCGCGCTGCACGGCCCTGAGTACCGCGCAGCCGGGCTCGCCCGTGTGGGTGCACTTGCGGTAACGGCAGTCGGCGGCGATCTCCTCGATCACGTCCAGGCCCGCCGCCACGCCCTGCGGGTCCCACACGGCAATGTCGCGCAGGCCCGGATTGTCGACCAGCAGGCCGCCGCCCGGCACGCGGTACAGGGTGCGGGCGGTGGTGGTGTGGCGGCCCAGCCCGTCAGGCATGACCTCGCCGGTCTGCGCGGCGTCGCGGCCCAGCAGGGCGTTCGTCAGGGTGCTCTTGCCCACCCCGGACGAGCCGATCAGGGCGGCCGTCAGGCCGGGACGCAGCGCGGCGCGCACGTCGCTCAGGCCCGCGCCGCTGCGGGCGTTCAGGGCGTACGTGGGCACGCCGGGCGCCAGTGCCCCCAACTGCGCCAGCAGCGGCTGCGGGTCGCGGGTCAGGTCGGTCTTGTTCAGCAGCAGCGCGGGCTGCGCGCCGCTGGCGTGCACGGCCGCCACGTAACGGCCCAGGCGCGGCAGGTCGAAGTCCTCGCCGGGCGCCGTGACGATCAGGACCGTGTCCACGTTCGCGGTGATGACCTGACGGCTCAGGCCGCCGTTCACGGCGCGCGCGAAGGTCGTGAGGCGCGGCAGGACCGCCGTGACCCGCAGGTCCGGGCTGTCCGGCAGGCGCTGCGCGACCACCCAGTCACCCATGACCGGCTGCGAGTCCGGGTCCTGGCGCATGCTGCCCGCCAGCAGCGCGCCCTCCTCACCCTGCGCGGTCCACAGGCGGAACGTGCCGCGCCCCACCCCAGCCACGCGGGCAGGCAGCAGGTCCGGCTGCACGTCCGGCGTGGCGGCGTGCAGGACGTCCTGCGCGGCGGCGTGCAGCGCGTCCGTCCAGCCGAGCGCGTCCAGTTCCGGGCCGCGCCAGTTTCCGGCGTGCCGGTCTGTCAGAGTCCGGTCAGAGTCGCTGGTCACGCGGTCCCTCCTGGTCTGCCCGGCAACCACCCTGGCAGCCACTCCGGCGGCCACCTCAACGGGAAACACTCCGGGCGAACCACCGTGGGCGCCGCGCGGGCGCGCACCTCTCATTCAGGAACAACATCATGCGTTCAGGGTAGCGCCGCCGCGCGCCGCGTGCTGAGGCGCAGGTCGCCATGTGCGCCGCGTGTCACGGTCCGCGGGCCGCCCCTCTGTGACAGGTCTGCCAGAACGCGCGTGCGACCATGAACACGATATGGACACCGGATTCGCTCAGACCCTTCCGGGCGCCGCCTACCTGAATTTCTGCATCCTGACGACCGCCGCGCTGCTGATCGGGCTGACCGTGCCGCTCGGCACCCGCTGGCCCGCCAAGGCCCTGCGGGCCGCGCTGTACGCCCTGACCAGCGGGGCGCTGTTCCTGTTCACCTTCCCGGCCGGACCGAACCTGTTCGTGGACCTGCGACTGGTGCCGCTGGCCGTCGCCGCCTACCGCCTGGGGCCAGGGTGGGCGCTGCTGGCGGCGCTGCCGGTCACGCTGTACCGCATCTCGCTGGGCGGCCCGGCGCTGCCCGGCACGCTGATGCACCTGGCGCTGGTCCTGCTGATGGTGACCCTGCTGCGCCACCACGACACCGCGCCGCGCCTGCCGCTGCGGGAGAACCTGCGCCGCGCGCTGCTGATCTTCGGGCTGCCCGCCCTGACCATCTTCCCGACGTTCATGAACGTGGGCCGCGACCCGCTGGACGCCGCGTGGCCGTACCTGATGGTCGTCACGCTCAGCGCCGCCGGGTTCAGCCTGTGGCTGGCCGTGGCGCGCCTCATGAGCGGCGCGTTCGAACGGTCCGCGCAGACCGGCGGGGCCGGCACGCTGGACCTGCTGACCGGGCTGCCCAACCGCGTGGCGTTCGAACGTGACCACCTGCCCCGGCGGCCCGGCTGGGCCGACCAGTACCTGCTGCTGCTGGACCTCGACCGGTTCAAGGACCTGAACGATCAGCGCGGGCACGAGTCCGGCGACGGAGTCCTGCAGGCCCTGGCGCGCGTGCTGAGCGCGCACCTGCCCTGCGACGGCAGCGGGAACGCCGGCGTGCAGGGCCGCGCGTACCGGCTGGGCGGCGAGGAGTTCGCGCTGCTGTTCGAGGCGCCCGACCGCCTGAGTGCGCAGCACTTCGCGGACCGCCTGCGCCGCTCGGTGCCGGTGCAGACCGCCGACCTGCTGGGCCTGCCGGACCTGAAGGTCACGGTGTCCGGCGGGCTGGTCGAGGACGGTCCGGGCGCGCTGAACACCGCCGACCGCCTGATGTTCACCGCCAAGACGCTGGGCCGCAACCGCGTCCTGGACCCCTGGCAGGCGCCGCCCGCGACGTCCAGGGCGCCGCTGAACCAGACGTCCCCGGCAGTCAGTACCCTGCGGGCGCTGCTGCAGTTCATCGCCGGGAACGACGACCCCGGCGCGGAACCGGACCTTCAGGACCTGCTGAACGCCGCGATCGCCTGCGTGCCCGGCGCGGAAGCCGGGACGATCACGCTGCGCGCCGCGGGCGAGTCGGTCGTGCAGGTGCAGAGCGGGTACGACGACAGCCTGATCGGCACGCGGCACTCGGTCCTGCAGATGCAGCAGTGGCACGGCAACCCCGACGGGTGGCGTGCCGGACGCGCCCGCCTGCTGCGCGGCCAGGCCCTGCGTGACCGGTCACGGGACACGCACGACCCGAACTCCGACACGCAGCGCACCCTGGAAACCGCCGGGAAGCAGGGGCAGTTGCAGGCGAACCTGCTGATTCCCGTGAAGGTGCAGGGCGACATCTACGCCGAACTGAACCTCGACAGCCTCAGCGACGAGCACGCCTTCGATCACGAGTCCCTGCTGATCGCCGAGGAGTTCGGTCTGTGGGCCGCCGCGATCCTGTCGGCCAGCAGCCGCGTGAAACAGGCGCTGTCCTCGCAGGACGCCGCGCTGCTCACGCTGGGCATCGCGCTCGAGGCGCGCGACATGGAAACGCAGGGCCACACCCGCCGGGTCGTGGAACTGTCCGCGCGGCTGGGCGAGGCGCTGGGCCTGAACGCCAGCGCCCTGCACACCCTGCGGCAGGGCGCGGCGCTGCACGACCTGGGCAAACTGCTGATCCCGGACAGCATTCTGCTGAAGCCCGGCGCGCTGACCCCGGACGAGTGGACCACCATGAAAACCCACGCGGCGCTCGGCGCGGACCTCGCCGCGCAACTGAGCGACCTGACGCCCGCCGTGCTGGACGTGATCCGCTCGCACCACGAACGCTGGGACGGGCGCGGCTACCCGCACGGCCTGGCAGGCGAGGACATCCCGCTGCTGGCCCGTATCTTCAGCGTGTGCGACGTGTTCGACGCCCTGACCAGCGAACGCCCGTACAAGGCCGCCTGGAGCGTGCAGGACGCCCTGAACGAGATTCAGGCGCAGTCGGGACGGCAGTTCGATCCGCAGGTCGTGGCGGCCTTCACCGCGCAGCACGCCGCGTGCCCCGCGCCTCCCACCCCCGCCGAACTGCCCGAGTCGGGGTACGCCCACCCACCGCACCTGAACTGAACCGGAGTCCGTCTGTTTCGCCGACAATCCGGAACTTTACCGGCCCTGCCAGCCCCACGTCCGGAACCCGCTTTGCTCCCACTCGCTTCGCTCGGATTGAATGGTCTTTGCAGCCCATTCAATCGGAGTCCGGTTCAGAAGTGCAGCGCCTCGCTCTGCTGTTCGGGCAGCACGCCGTAGCGCCCGGCGCGGGCCAGGATGTCGGCGGCCCAGCGGGTGTGCGTGGCGGGTTCGCACATGCGGCCGTTCATGCTGAACACGGCCGGGGCGTCCGGGGCCAGGATGGCGTGGGCTTCCTGCAGGTCGTGCGGGTGAACGGCGTACGCGCCGAGGACCGCCGCGATCTGCGCCGGGTGGATGATGGTCTTGCCGCACAGGCCGTACTCGAGGTCCTGTTGCAGTTCGCGGGCCAGGGTGGCGGGGTCGCTGAAGACCTCGTACACGGGGCTGGACAGCGCGAACCCGGCGGGTTTGAACACGCCGATCAGCATGCTGATCACGCGTTGCAGCGGTCCCTCGAACACGGTGCGGCCGGGCGTGCGGCGAACGCCGAGGGCGTGCATCAGGTCGTTCCCGCCGATGCGCAGGCCGCCCACGCGGTCCTGCCAGCCGCGCGTGAGGATCAGGTCGCGCAGGGCGGTCATGTTGGTCTCGCTGAGCGCCTCGCGGGTTTCCAGGGTCGGGAAGACCCGCAGGTGCGCGTGTTCGGGCGCGCCGAGTTCGTTCAGGTAGGCGGCGAGATTCCCGGCGTGAATCTTGGGCAGCACGAACCCGGTCACGGCGCGCAGGTCCATGCCCAGGACCTCGCGCAGCACGGCGGGGTTGCGCACGCGGATCAGGCGCAGCGGGCCGCGCTCACCCAGTTGCGGCAGCGCGGCGCGCAGGTTCGCGAGGGCCAGGGGCAGGTCGTCCTCGCGCACGGCGTCCTCGGTGCAGTAGATCAGGCTGGTCAGGTCCGGCCAGCGGCCACTGCCGAGTTCGACCAGGTCGGGGCGGGTGGCGGGCGTGTACAGGCTGGCGCCCAGCGTCCACGGGTCGAACGGGGCGGGCAGATCAGGGAGGCTGGACAGATCAGGGAGGCTGGGCAGGTCGGGCAGGGTCATGGAGCACCTCCGGCGATGGTGGCGACCGCCAGGTACGGCAGGTCGGGGTGGGTGGTGACGGGCACGCCGGACGCGAGGGCCAGTTCGCGCAGGTGCTGCGTGTCGGGGTGATCAGCGTCCCGGACGAGCAGGTGCGCGGGGCGGCGGCGCAGGAACACGCGGGTGGCCTCGCCCACGCCGGGTTTCACGCGGTGCGGGTCGTGCACGCCCAGGCGCGCGGCGGCGGCCAGCGCGGCGCCCTGCGGGTCGGCCGGGCGCGGGCCGCTGACCAGGGGCGTGTCCGGCCCGAACGGGAGGCTCAGGTCGTGCAGGGCCTGCAGGTAGTGCCCGGTCAGGTCGTGTGCGGTCAGGTCGTCCTCGCGGCGCGCGGCGTGCCGCTGGCCGGGTCCGGTGACGAAGGTGCGGCTCAGCAGGCCGCAGACGGTGGCGTTCAGCGCGGCGTGCGGGAGCAGCAGGTCGTCGTGCGTGGCGGCGTGCAGGGCCACGCCGGCCGGGTCGCTCAGCACGGCGAGGCGGGCGGGCACGCTGGCAGGCAGGCTGGCGCTGAGGGTGTCGTGGATGCTGCCCTTTCCGGTCCAGCCGTCCACGAAGATCAGTTGCGCGTTCGGGTGCGCGGCCTGCACCTCGGCCAGCGCGGCCCGGTCGATGCCCTCGCCCCGGATGATGCTGAGGGTGTGGTGCGGCAGGTCCCGGCCCCAGCGGCGCGCGAGGCGGCGCATGGCGCACCCGACGGGCGTTCCGGCGCGGGCCAGTGAGACCAGCACGGGTTGCGGGTACTCGCGCAGCGTCCCGGCAGTCAGCGCGGCCAGCAGCTGGCCCACGCGCGGGCCGTTGCGGCGCAGTGCGCCGTGGTACGCGGCGGTCTGCGCGGCGCTGGGTGCGCGTTCGGGGGTCAGGAGTTCCCCGTAGGACACGCCGCTGCGGATCAGGGCTTCCTTCTCGTCGATGCTGACCAGCCGGGGCGCGGCGGCGTTCAGGTGCACGCGCACGTCCTCGGGGGGCAGGGTGTGGAACAGCGGGGCAGAGACGGTCATGCAGGCATCCTTGAAGGGGGGGCAGAAGGTGAGGCAGGAGGCGGCGGGAAGCAGGGGGGCGCGCGTGTGCCGCAAGTGTACGGCGCGGCGGTCAGCGGCGGGTCTGCGTCTGACCGGCCCGGTCGTTCCGGCCGGGTGCTCAGCGTTGCGGCAGGGTGAGGCCGCGCAGGGTGCGCATCAGCTGGCCGCGCCGGGGGGTCACGGCGAAATCGCACTCGTTCATGAAGTCCAGGTCGCTGACCGAGTCGCCCAGTCCCAGCGTGAGGGCCGCGCCGCGCAGGTGCGTGTCCAGCAGGTAGCGCACGGCGGCCGCCTTGCCCAGGTGGCGGGGCAGCAGGCTGACGTTGTTCGCGTTGGCGATGACCCGCAGCGGCGAGTCCGGGCCGTGCGCGGCGTCCCAGCGGTCCTGAAGGTCGGCCAGGACCTGCGGGTCGGCGTCCGGGTGTTTCAGGACCGTCATGAACGGCAGGCCGTGCGCGGCGTGGCGGGTCAGGCGGGCGCCCAGCCGCGCGGCGGGCGCGGTAATAGCGTCAGTGCCGGCGTGCAGGGCGTCCTGAAGGGGATGCAGGTGCGCCGTGACCTGCGCGGCCCACTCGGCGTCCGGTTGCCCGTCCGGGGTCAGGATGGTCAGGCCGTGATCCATGACCTGCCACGACCGGAACGGCAGCGTGACGCGCCGCATGGCCTGCGCGTCGCGCCCCGTGACCGGGATCAGGGTGACGTGCCCGCCCTCCAGCAACTCCAGCAGCGCCGTCTGGGCGGGCGTCGCGTGAGAGTGCGGCTGCCCGAGGGTGTTCACGGTCATGGGCGTCAGCGTGGCGGGGTCCGTGCCGGGCAGTTTGCGGAGCGTCTGGAACAGCGTGTCGTCCAGGTCCGCGAACGCGACGGTCCCGCCGCTCTGCCAGGGGGCGGCGGTCACGTGAGCCTCACGGCGCGGGCGTGCGGTCCCAGGGCGCTCAGCAGGGCCGGGTCGGGCTGGCAGTCGCCCTCGAAGGTCACGAGAATGCGGGCGTACTCCTGCGGGGCCACGTTGTACAGGTAGTTGGGAATGCCGTCCCCGACGTTGTCCGTGAAGGTCAGCGCGTGGCGGATGGCGAGGCCCGGCAGGACCGGACTGCGGGTCGTGGCGCTCCAGCGCACGTCCAGGCCCGCCTGCTCCAGCGCGCGGGCCAGGGCGAACGCCGGGAACTGGTACTCGCCCGTTCCCAGGACCAGCACGGGGCCGCCCGGGCCGGTCAGGTCGGCCAGGGCCAGCAGGTCCGCCGGGTCGGCCGGCAGGTGCAGAGCGTCCGGGTGGCCGTAGCGGGCGCTGCGGGTGGGTAGCAGGTGGCTGCGGTCGCCGCCGTCACCGGTCACGGCGGGCAGCGCGGCGGGCGTCCAGGCGGGGTCCGGCGTGAATTCGAAGGTGCCGCTCGACAGGCTCACGAAGTCCACCGGAACGCCCAGCGCGGCCTGCACGGCCCCCCGGCGCACGCACCAGTCGGTCAGGCTGACCAGCACCACCCGCGTCACGTGCGGGTGCAGCGCCAGCCACTCGCGCGCCAGGTTCTCCAGGGTCGTGCCGGTCGAGAGTTCATCGTCGATCAGCACCAGTTCCCGCGCGGCGCGGGCCTGCACGCCCGGATCGTAGACCAGGTGCGCGGGCGCGTGAGAGTGCGGTTCGTCGAAGCGCAGCAGCAGCGGGTGCCCGCTCAGGTAACGGGTGGTGTGCTGGAAGGTACCCACCGGGCCGCCCGAGTGCACGGGCTGCTGCGCCTGCCACGCGCGGAACACGCCCTCGCCCAGCGCGGTCGCCGTTTCCGCCAGTCCGATGAAGTGCGGCTCTGTCAGGGGCGGCAGGGCCGCCGCGAGCGCCGCGTGCGTGCCCGCCGCCACCTGCGGCCGGATGGGAATGTGCTTGCCCAGCACGCGGCTCACGAACAGAAAGCCGCGTTTCGGGTTGCGGCGCACCGCGAACTCCAGCAGGTCGTCCAGCGGCAGGGCCGAGCGCTCCAGGTGCAGCTCCAGCCGCCCGCTGGGCAGCGTCACGGACGTCCGGGTCGTCCCGTCGGTCGCGGCGGATGGATTGGCGGTCACGCCGGTGCCTGCGCCACTTCTTCCTGAGACACTTCCGGCGACACTTCCGGCTGTACGACGCGTACGACCTTATCCTCGGCGACGTTCAGGCCGGTCTGCACGGGCGGCAGGGCGTCCCAGTCGAGCGTACCCTCCCAGGCGCGCAGCAGCAGCAGCGGGAAGTTCACGCCGGCCGCCATGCTGTAGCGCAGGCCGCCGGACGCGCGGGCGTTGATTTCCAGCATGTTCGCCACGCGCGCCGGATCGCCGGGCCGGGACTGGTCCTTGGTCTGGAAGTTGAAGATGCCGCTCAGGCCGTACGCCTGCGCGATCTGCTCGGCGGCCCGCACGAGGTCCGGGCGGTCCTCGATCCGCTGACCGTCCGGGCCCTTGCGGCGCACCACGGCGCGGATCAGGCGGCCCTGCCACGCCACGCAGTCCACGCTGCGCTCGGCGCCCTCCAGGGTGTGCATCAGCAGCATGGTGGGCAGGCCCGGCGCGGCGAACATCTCGCGGGCGGCCGCGTGGCTCATCTGGTACAGTTCGCCCTTCAGGAACGACCCCAGGTCCGGTTCGGGCGTCAGCACCCGGAAGCCGCTGGCGTAGATGCCACGCGCGGGTTTCACGCACAGGCGCACGCCGCTCTCGCTCAGGGCGTCCCAGGCGGCGTCGAAACTGCTGAGCGAATCGAAGGTCGTCCAGCGCGGAATCGGCAGCACCGACGCGTCCCAGCCGCGCAGGAACTCGTCCTTGCGTTCCAGCAGGCGCTGCGTGTCCTCGGACGCCGGGGCCAGCACCGCCGTGCCCGACTGCGCGAAGGCCGGGGCGTGCCGGGCCAGCAACTCGCGTTCCTTGCCGGGAATCAGGGCGTCGATACCGCGCTCCTGGCAGGCGCGGCGCAGCCAGTCGGCGTACTCGTCGCCGATCAGGCCGCGCGGTTCCAGGAAGGTGTGCGGCGCGGCGGCCAGCGTGCCGTGCCCGGCGTCCGTGTGGCTGGCCCAGACCTCGAAGCCGCTGCCTTCGAGGGCCGTGATCTGCGCGGCCGTCACGCTGAAATTCTTGTTGAACAGCACCCGGCGGGGCCGGGCGGTCGGGGTGGTGGTGCGGTCACTCGTCATGATGAACTCCTGCGCGCCGCCCGGCTGCGGGGCAGCAGAGGCGGAACACATACTCTGCCTGAAAGTCGCGCGCCGCACCACTGCATTCCTGGCATCTGCCTCTGCATCTCTCTGTGGCTCCCGCTCAGGGGGCGTCGCGGCGGGCCAGTTCCTCGCCGAAGTCGCGGGCGGCCTGCGCGGCGCGGCGGTCGGCCTCGGCCGCGAACGTGGCGATCAGCGCCCGCGCGCGGGCCAGTTGCGGGGCGCTCAGGTGCGCCTCGACGCCCAGCAGCGCGCCCTGATCGTCCCGGCGTTCCGCGCTGGGGTGGCCGCTCAGGGTGTCCAGCAGCGCCCGCACGAACGCCGACTGCACCGCGCTGCCCGTGCGGATCAGCCGCAGCGGGTGCGTCTGCCGGTACAGTTGCCGGGCCGCCGCGAAGCGCAGCCGCCGCGCCAGTGAGCCGCTGCCCGCCAGCACGTCCGCTTCCGTGATGTGGCCCGCCGCCTGCGCCAGTGCCTGCGGGTCCACGCCGTCCAGCGACGCCCAGCCATCCACGCGCGCCGCAGCGAGCCTGTGCAGGTCCACGGCGCCCAGCAGGCGGCGCAGTTCCGGTTCTGTCAGGTCCTCGGCGTCCACCAGGGCGGTCAGGGCGTCGTCCTGCCCGTCCGTTCCCAGCCGGGAGAGCAGCGCCGCGGACTCCCGGAACGAATCGAGCGCCGACAGGTCCTGCGTGACCGGCAGCGCCGGGTGCAGGTCGAACAGCGTCAGGTCGTGCGTGCGCAGGTGCGCGGCCAGCAGGCGGCCCGCGTTGGCGCGCTCGCCGCCCACGCCGCCCCGGTACAGACCCATCAGTTTCCGGCCGCGTTCCAGCGCAGCCCCGTCCGTTCCAGCGTCCGTCACAGAGGGCATTCTGGCACGCCCGGCCGCAGCGTCCCGGTCACAGCAGCCCGGTCACAGCCTCCCGGCGGACCCCGTCCTCACCGGAGCCGGAGGTGTCTGCCACGGCTGACTGGCCCTGCTGTCTGGCCCGGCTGTCTGGGAGGCGACCGTGGTACCGCCAGCCCGGTGGTCTACCATGCGGGCGGATGCGACGTATTGAACCTGTGCCCGTGCATCAGCTGGTCGTGAACGAGATCCTGCGCGGCATCTCGGTCGGGGAACTGGCCGCCGGGGACGCCCTGCCCTCGGAACGTCAACTCGCGGCGGACCTGGGCGTGTCGCGCGTGACGGTGCGCGAGGCGCTGGACGTCCTGACCCGCCAGGGGTACCTCGTGAAACGGCGCGGCAACGGCGGCACCTGCATGGTGCAGCCCTCACCGCAACTGTCCCCGGAACTGCGCGCGCACGTGCAGGGCCGCTGGCAGGCGCTCAGCGAGGTGCTGGAATTCCGCGCGGCCGTCGAGGGCGAGGTGGCCGCGCTGGCCGCCGCGCGCCGCACCGACCACGACCTGCTGGCCCTGGAGGACGTGCAGGCCCGCCTGGGCGGCGTGACCGGCTCGGGCGCCTTCCGCCGCCTGGACTCTGACTTTCACGGCCTGCTGGCCGCCGCCACCCGCAACGAGATGCTGATCGACGCGGTGGAACGCGCCCGCTCCGCGTTCTTCCTGGAGATGGACATGCGCCTGCCGGAATCCCAGTTCCAGACGTACATCGCCCGGACCACCCAGGCGCACCGCGAGGTGCTCGACGCCGTGCGTGACGGCCACGGCGAACGCGCCCGCACCCTGATGCGCGCCCACATCCTCCAGACCGCGCGCGACAGCGAGGACAGCGTGTTCGGAACCGGCGGCTGACCCGGCCAGCCCACCCGGCCGGCCCGGCGACCCTTTACGCCGGGAAATCCCCCGCCTGGGCCAGCATGCCCGGCAGGTCATGCCCGAGCTGCGCGGCCAGCCACGCGCCGGTCCGGGTCAGGGCGCCCAGGTCCAGGCCAGTGTGCACGCCCATCTCGCGCAGCAGGTAGCCCAGGTCCTCGGTGGCGACGTTGCCGGTGGCGCGCGGCGCGAACGGGCAGCCGCCCAGGCCGCCCACGCTGCTATCCAGGGACTGCGCGCCGTGCTCGACGGCCGCTGCGGCGTTCGCGTACCCGGTGTTGCGGGTGTTGTGAAAGTGCATGCCCAGGCGGGTGCCGGGCGCAGCGAAGGTGCGCGCGCCGCGCAGCAGGTCCCGCACGGCGCGCGGGTTGCCCACGCCGATGGAGTCCGCGAACACCAGTTCGTCCGGGGCGGCCTGCGCGACCGCCTCGGCCACGCGCAGCACGGCGGCAGGTGGGATGCGCCCGTCGAAGGGGCAGCCGAAGCTGGTGGCCAGCACGATCCCGATCCCGACACCCTCGGCGCGGGCGCGGGCGGTCAGCGTGGCGGCCAGGGCGGTGGCCTGCGCGACCGTCTGGTTCTGGTTGCGCGCCGCGAACGCCTCGCTGACCGGGAAGGCGTAGCGGACGTGCCGCAGGCCCGACGCGACTGCCCGCTCGAACCCACGTTCGTTCAGGACGAGACCCATCAGGATCGTCCCGCCCGCTGTCGCCCCCCCCGCTGTCGCCCCCCCCGCTGTCGCAGCGCCGGGCGCAGAGGCGGCGGCGATCACGTCCTCCGCGCCCGCCATCTGCGGCACGCGCTGCGGGTGCACGAAACTCACGGCCTCGATTTCCGGTACACCCGCCGCCGCCAGCCGGGCGACCAGTTCGGCGCGCACGGCTGGGCTCAGGTGCGTGGGCTCGTTCTGGAGGCCGTCGCGCGGGCCGACCTCCACGATCGTGACGTGATCCGGGGTCATGGCATCCGGGCGGCCGGGATGGAACGCGCTGGAACCGGTCATGCGCGCCTCAGATCACGCCGTCCGCGGCGAGCTGCGCGAGGGCCTCGGCGCTGCGGCCCAGGCGTTCGCCGTAGATCTCGGCGTTGTGCTGACCGAGTTCCGGGCCCAGCGTGCGGACGCTGCCGGGCGTGGCGGTCAGGCGCGGCACGACGCCCTGCATGGGAAAGTCGCCCAGGACCGGGTGCGGCAGGGTCACGATGTTCCCGCGCGCCGCGAAGTGCGGGTCGTTCATCATGTCGCGCGCCGAGTACATACGGCTGGCGGGCACGCCCGCCTCTTCCAGCCGCGCGACGACCTCGGTGGCGGGCAGCGAGACCGTCCACGCGGCGATGCGTTCGTCGATGGCAGTCATGTTGCGGCCGCGCGCCTCGTGCGTGGCGTAGTCCGGGTCGTCGGCCAGGGCGGGTTCACCCATCGCGGCGGCCAGGCGGCGGAACACGTTGTCGCCGTTCGCGCCGATCACCACCCACTCGCCGGGCTGGCCGTTCCCGTCCAGCGCGGGGTAGATGTTGCTGGGCGCGATGCCGGGCAGCACGCTGCCGCTGCGTTCGCGGGTCTGGCCGGTCAGGGCGTACTCGGGAATCATGCTTTCCATGTAGGTCAGGACCGCCTCGTACAGACTGATGTCCACGACCTGTCCCTGCCCGCTGGTCAGGCGGCCGAACAGGGCCATCATGGCGCCCAGCGCGCCCAGCGTGCCCGCCAGCATGTCCCCGATGCTGATGCCCACCCGCACCGGCGGCTGCCCCGGCTCGCCCGACAGGGCGCGCAGGCCACCCACAGCCTCGCCGATGCTGCCGAAGCCCGCGCGGCCCCGGTACGGTCCGGTCTGCCCGTACCCGCTGACGCGCACGATCACCAACCGGGGGTTCAGGGCGTGCAGGTCGTCCGGGCCCAGGCCCCAGCGTTCCAGCGTGCCGGGCCGGAAGTTCTCGACCAGCACGTCCGCCCCCGCGATCAGTTCGCGGGCCAGTGCCTGACCGGCCTGCTGGCGCAGGTTCAGGGTCACGCTTTTCTTGTTGCGGGCGATCACCGGGAACCACAGGCTATGCCCCTGCGGTTTGTGCCGCCCCCAGGCGCGCATGGGGTCGCCCACGCCGGGCGGCTCGACCTTCACGACCTCCGCGCCGAAATCGCCCAGCAGTTGCCCGACGAACGGTCCGGCCAGCAGCGAACCCATCTCGACGACGCGCAGACCGTCCAGCGGGCCGGGCCGCGCCTGGGCAGGCCCGGAGGGTGGATTGACCGGTTGACCGGAGGGTGGGCTGTGGGGTGCGTCTGGCTGGGTCATGGGGTCTCCAGGGGAGTCGGCGAGGTGGGAGGGGCGGCCGCCGGGTCAGGTGATGGCAGCTGCGCCAGCACGTCTTCGAGGGACAGCACGTCGGCGTACTTGGCGTTCATGTCGAACAGGCTGGCCTGATGGGGGGACTCGGCGCGGTCAGCCACGCAGGAGCGCGGGACGATCACGCGGTACCCGTGTTGCAGGCCGTCCACGACGGTGGCGCGCACGCAGCCGCTGGTGGTCGCGCCGCACACGATCAGGGTGTCGGCCCGCTGCGCGCGCAGCCACTCGTGCAGCGGCGGCCCGAAGAACGCGCTGGCAAAGCGTTTGATCCAGACCGGCTCGGCGGGCCGCGCCCCCAGGCGAGGGTCGAGCTGTGCCCAGCGGGAACCGTCACGCAACAGCGCCAGCGACGGCACCTTGGCCAGGAAATGCGCGGCCTCGTGCGGCCCGTCCGGGTACGACACGGTCGTGAACGCCACCGGCAGTTCCCGCAGGCGCATGGCGTCCAGCAGGGTCCGCGTGGCGAGCAGCGCGTCGTCGTACGGGGCGTCTGCCGGGGCGCCCAGCGGGCTGGCCGGGTCCGTGAATCCCAGACTGAAATCCACCACGATCACGGCCGGGCGCACCCCGAACCCGCTGGAGGCCCCCAGGCCGCGCTGCCGGAACGCCTCGCCTAGGTCCGCCGGTGGGAGGGGAGTGCCGAGCGGCGCGGAGCCGTTCAGGTGTACGGAGTCGTTCGGGCGGGCAGGATCGCTCACACTTCTCTCCCCTGCCCCGCAGCGGCCCGCAGCTGTTCTGCCCGCACCTGTTCTGGCTGACGCTCTTCCGGCTGGGTCGGGGCGTCGGGAGCGTCGTCCGGGTTCCCCTCGTCCAGCAGGGGCGCGGCCACGTTGGCGTAGTGGGCCATCACGGCGCGCATGGCCGCCTCGGGTTGCGCGGCGGCCACAGCGTCGGCCAGGGCGGCGTGCAGTGGCGCGGCCTGCAGGATCCGCTGCGGGGTCACGTCGTAGAAGGCCCGCCGGACGCGCCGCGCGCCCTGCGAGGCCAGCGGCGCGTGCAGTTGCGCGGCCACGGCCATCAGGCCAGCGTTGCCCGTGGTGGCGGCCAGCGCGAGGTGAAAGTCGAGGTTCGCGGTTTCGAAGGCAGCGGCGTCGGCGGCGTGCGCGGCCGCGTGTAGGGCGGCCTGGGCGGCGCGCAGGTCCCGCAGTCCGGCGGGATCGCGGCGCTGCGCGGCGAGGCGGGCCACGCCCAGCTCGAAGGCGTAGCGGGCCTCGGTCAGGGGCAGGAAGTCCAGTTGATCGTCCGGGGTGGCGGCGTGTGGCGGCGTGGTGGGGGGGGCGGGCAGGACGAAGGTGCCCTGCCCGTGGCGCACGTCGATCAGGCCGGACATCTGCAGCACGCTGAGGGCCTCGCGGACGCTGGAGCGGCCCACGCCGAACTGCGCGGCCAGTTCACGCTCGGCCGGCAGGCGGTCGCCGGGATTGAGCTGGCCGTCCTGGATGGCGCGGCGCAGTTCGTGCAGCACGTGATCGACCTTGCGGGTGGTGGCAGCGGGTTGAAACAGGGTCGCGTGGGTCATGCGGGGTTCCTCGGGGCGGCCTGCGGGGCCGGTCAGGAGTGCGGTCGGCGGCGGAAGGGCCGCCACGCCGGAAGTGGTCAGATGTCAGACCACTGTACAGGACCGGTAGGTCACCTGACTAGCCGCGCCGCCACACACTCCTCGCCCCGCCGTGACTACACTCGTGAATCAGGAACCCCGTTCCAATTCCCACCTTCTGCCCGGCCTGCCCCTCCCAGGAAGCGGCCGCGCGCCGGTTTGCGTCTGCAAGGGTTCACGTCTGCATGGGCGAGGCCGGCGGCCGCAGCCCGTTTCACCCGTTTCCGCACCCCACCGCGCCCACCCCGGGGCGCACAAGGAGTCTGCATGGATTTTGGCGTGTTTCTACCGATCGGCAACAACGGATGGATGCTCTCGGCAACCAGCCCCCAGTACCGGCCCAGCTTCGAACTGAACAGGGACATCACGCTGGCCGCCGAGAAACACGGCTTCGAGTTCGTGCTGAGCATGGTGAAACTGCGCGGCTTCGGCGGAAAGACCGAGTTCTGGGATTACAACCTCGAATCGTTCACGCTGATGGCCGGGCTGGCCGCCGTGACCAGCCGCATCCAGCTGTACGCCAGTGTCGCCACGCTGACCCTGCACCCCGCCATGGTGGCGCGCATGGCCGTGACCATCGACGACATTTCCGGCGGGCGCTTCGGCATCAACATCGTGTCCGGCTGGAACCGCAGCGAGTACGCGCAGATGGGCGTGTGGCCCGGCGACGAGCACTACGCCTCCCGCTACGACCACGCCAGCGAGTACGTGCAGGTCATGAAGGAACTCTGGCGGGACGGGGTCAGCAACTTCAAGGGGCAGTACTTCCAGATGGACGATTGCCGCCTGCTGCCCAGACCCAGCCACGACATCCCGCTGGTGTGCGCCGGGGCCAGCGAGCGCGGCATGGCCTTCTGCGCCGAGCACGGCCACTACAACTTCATGATCGCCGACACCGAGGGCGACAAGCTGCGCGCCTTCAACGAGACCCTCAGTGGCGTGGCCGCCGCCGCCGGACGCGAGATCGGCACGTACGCCCTGTACACCGTGATCCTGGCCGACACCGACGAGGAAGCCCGCGCCCGCGAACAGCATTACCGCGACGGCGCCGACCTGGACGCCATCGCCTTCATGACCGGTCAGGCCAGCCTGGACACAGCCGGAACGACCGCGCAGGTCATCTCCGAGTTGCAGGGCGCGACCTTCATGGGAATCGGCCTGCTGGTCGGCTCGCCCGCCACCGTCGCGCAGCAGATCGACCGTCTGGCGCAGATTCCCGGCACGTCCGGCATGATGCTCACCTTCGATGATTTCGTGAAGGGCGTGGAACGCTTCGGCAGCGAGGTCATGCCGCTGCTGCAGTGCCGTCAGGCCACAGCGGCCGATTGAAGACCTGAAGACGGCCGGCCCGGCGTGGGCGTCCAGAACCGCTCCGGGATCCGCGGGGGCAGCGCTGGGCGCCCCGCCGAGTTTATCGGGCCGAAGTTGTAGGGCCGGTGTTGTGGGGGCCGACTTTGTGGGCCTGCACTGATTTGGGTGGCGTGCCTGGACGTAGCCTTCCGGGCACCCGCCGACTTTTCCGCGTTCCGCGCGCCGAGCGGCCAGCACACACCCAGCACACACGACGCCACGTTCTCACGTCCACAGGCGCGCAGAGCCCCCCGCCATCAGGAGTTCCACATGACCAAAGTGCATGCCTACGCCGCCCTCGACGCCACCACTCCCCTTCAGGCGCACGTGATCGAGCGACGCGACCTGAAACCCACGGATATCCAGATCGAGATCCTGTACAGCGGCGTGTGCCACTCGGACCTGCACCAGGCGCGCAGCGAGTGGGGTCCAGCCATCTACCCGCTGGTGCCCGGCCATGAGATCGTGGGCCGCGTGACCGCTGTGGGTGAGCAGGTCAGCCGCTTCAAGGTCGGGGACCTGGCGGGCGTGGGCTGCATGGTGGACTCCTGCCAGCACTGCGATTCCTGCGCCGAGGGCCTTGAACAGTACTGCGAGAACGGCGCCACCTGGACGTACAACTCGCGTGAACGCGACACGAAACTCCCCACGCACGGCGGGTACTCCACCGATATCGTCGTGACCGAGGGCTTCGCCGTGCACGTCCCGGAGACGCTGGACATCCGGGGGGTGGCGCCGCTGCTGTGCGCCGGGATCACCATGTTCTCCCCGCTGAACCACTGGAAGATCGGCAAGGGGCACCGGGTCGCCATCGTGGGCCTGGGCGGCCTGGGGCACATGGGCATCAAACTGGCGGTCGCGATGGGCGCCGACGTGACGCTGTTCACGACCTCGCAGGGCAAGGCCGACGACGCCATCCGCCTCGGCGCGCACCACGTGGTGTTCAGCACCGACAGGGACGCCATGAAGGCCGCGCGCGGCAGCTTCGATTTCATCATCAGCACCGTGCCCAGCGGCCACGACCTGAACCCGTACCTGATGACCCTCAAGCGCGACGGGCAACTGGTGATCGTGGGCGCGCTGGAACCCGTGGGCCTCAGCGGCATGCCCCTGGTCGGACAGCGGCGCAGCGTGGCGGGCAGCAACATCGGCGGGATCGCCGAGACGCAGCAGATGCTGGACTTCTGCGCCGAGCACGGCATCGTGGCTGACGTCGAGATGATCCGCATGCAGGACATCAACGAGGCCTACGAGCGGATGCTGAAGAACGACGTGAAATACCGCTTCGTGATCGACATGGCCGCCTACCGCGCCGAGCAGGAATCGGCCGCCGACTGACCGCGCGCCCCTGAGCGTTCCCGACCGGCCCGGCATTCCCTGCGGGCCGGATACGCGTGGGGGCATGAGCGTCGGTTCAAGGAAACGTCTGGATGAAGGCGGGACTCCTCAGGGAGTGGGGCGTATGGTACGCAGTGTCGCGCGGCAGGCGCGCTCCGTGCCCGCCGCCCTCTCCCTCTGTACCGACTCTTTCCCCTATTTTTTCGGAGGTTCACATGAACGCACTCGAACAACTCAAGCAGATGACGGTCGTCGTGGCCGACACGGGCGACCTGGACGCCATCCGCCAGTACCAGCCGCAGGACTGCACCACCAACCCCTCGCTGATCCTGAAGGCCGCTGGCCTCAGCGGGTACGCGCAGGCGCTGAAGGAAGCGCAGGAACTCGGGGACGTCGAGGCAGCCATCGATCAGCTGACCGTGCGCATCGGGACGGAACTGACCCGCATCGTGCCCGGCTACGTCAGCACCGAGGTGGACGCCCGCCTGTCCTTCGACACGGACGCCATGATCGCCAAGGCCCGCCACCTGATCGAACTGTACGCCGCGCAGGGCGTGGGTAAGGACCGCATCCTGATCAAACTGGCGACCACCTGGGAGGGCGTGGAGGCCGCGCGCGTGCTGGAAGCCGAGGGCATCCGCTGCAACATGACCCTGGTGTTCAGCCTGGAGCAGGCCGTGGCCGCCGCGCAGGCCGGGGCGTACCTGATCTCGCCGTTCGTGGGCCGCATCACCGACTGGTACAAGAAGAGCACCGGCACCGCCGAGTACGCCACCGACGAGGATCCGGGCGTGCAGAGCGTGCGCACCATCTACCGTCACTTCAAGACGCACGGGTACCCGACGGTCGTCATGGGCGCGTCGTTCCGCAGCGCCGCGCAGGTCAAGGCGCTGGCCGGCTGTGACCGCCTGACCGTCAGTCCCGCCCTGCTGGGCGAACTGGCCGGGGACACCGGCACGCTGGAACGCGTGCTGAACGACCAGCCCGCCACCGAGAAGGAAGCGGCGATGACCGAGGCGGACTTCCGCTGGGCGCTGGCCGCGAACCCCATGGCGAACGAGAAGCTCGCCGAGGGCATCCGTGGTTTCCACGAGGACACCGAGAAACTGCGCGCCCTGCTGCGCGCCCCCCAGCCCGCCGGAGCCTGAACAGCAGCCCGACCATTCGACCCGGCGCCGCGCGGCGCGTTCAGGGCAACTGCACGACCTGCCCGTCGTTCAGGCCCAGGAACGCGCCGCGCGGCGTGATCAGCAGCGGACTGGACGGCCCGGCGTTCAGCACGGCGCGGTTCACGGGACTGGCGTTGACGGGGGCAGAGGCGGGACTTTCCGGGGCGGGCGTCACGCGCCGGGTCCGGGTTCCGTCCTGCGTGCCGACCCACGCCGCGCCCTGCCACACGCCGCCCGTGACGCGCCGCGCGCCGATCTGGTGACTGCTGACCCCGGTGGTCAGCGCCGTGGCCCGCAGCGCCGACCCGACCCGCTCGTAGCGGTGCAGGACGCCGCCGATGTGCGGCGTGTGCACGGCGTACAGGGCCGCGCCGTCCGTGAACGGCGCCAGCCAGCGCCCGCCCCGCCCGAAATCCGGGCCGACCGCCTCGATCCGCAGGGCCGCGCGGGCGGCGTCCAGGCCGACCAGCGTGAGGGCCGCGCCGCGCTGCGCGGAGGACCGCACCACGGCCAGCAGGTCACGCGTTCCCGCGCGGACCGGGCGGGCCTCCCAGTCCTCGAACACGTACGGGGCGGGCAGGGTCAGGCGTGAGTGCACGCGCAGGGTCACGGGGTCCACGCTCAGCAGGGTCGTGGCTTCCAGCGCGTCACCCAGCACGCCGTGAGCGAGGCGGTCGCCCGGATCGGCCAGCACGGCCACACTGAACCGGCCGTCGCCGCGCAGGTCCGCCAGCGTGGGCCGCGCGTCCGGCAGGAGCTTCAGGGCCGCGCGGCGGCTCACGCGGCCGCCCGCCTCGACGCGCAGCAGGTCACCGCTGCCCGCCACGACCAGCAGCGCGCCGTCCGGAGCGCACAGCGTCCCGGCGACGGTGCTCAGGCCGCGCACGCCGGTCAGGCCGCCCCACCACAACTGGCCGCCTTCGAGCACGGCCGCCACGTCCGGCCCGCAGGCCGTGATGGGCGCGTCGGTCGCCAGGCCGCTCAGGCGGCGGGCCGGGGCGGCGCCCACCGTCCACAGTTCGCCCCGGTCCGTCTGCGCGTACAGCGTGCCCGTGGCGGTCACGTACGCCAGGGACACCGCCGGGTCCGGCAGGCGCGCCGCGACGGTCGGTGCGGCAGGAGGCGGTGCGGAAGGGGACGTCGTCTGCGCCGCAGCGAGGAACGGCGCGGCCAGGAGCGCGCAGGTCAGCACTCGGTTCAGCACTCGGGTCAGCAGGGCTGTCATACCCCAGCATGACGCAGGCCGGGCGCCGCGACGGGAAGCTGCGTCCCGTTCGTTCCACTGTCCGGCCTGAACCCACCCGCCGGCAGGCCCACGGTCAGCCCGCGTCGGGGAGGGTGAAGTAGAAGGTGCTGCCCTCTCCGGGCGTGCTGTCCAGCCACAGCTGCCCGCCGTGCTGCTCGACGATCTTCTTGCAGACAGCCAGGCCGATGCCGGTGCCCTCGTACGTCTCCCGGACGTGCAGCCGCTGGAAGATCTCGAAGATCCGCCCGAAGTACTGCGGTTCGATGCCGATGCCGTTGTCCGCGACCGCGAAACGCCACACCGGTCCGTCCCGCTCGGCGCTGACCCGCACGTGCGGCGTGACGTCGGGCCGGCGGTACTTCAGGCCGTTGGAGATCAGGTTCTGGAGCAGCTGATCGAGTTGCAGCGCGTCCGCGCGGACGGTCGGCAGGGCCGCGCGGGTCACCTGCGCGTCCGGGGCGTCCACCTGCAGGCGCTGCGCGACCCGGTCGAACACGGCGGCCGAGTCCACCGGCAGCACCTCGTGCGGCTCGGTGTGCACGCGCGAGAAGGTGAGCAGGTCGTCCACCAGTTGTTTCATGTGCTCGCCGCTGGTCACGATCTGCCGCAGGTACAGCTGCCCCCGCTCGTCGAGAAGCGAACCGTACCGGCGTTCCATGATCCCGGCGAAACTCGTGACGGCCCGGATGGGGGCCTGCAGGTCGTGCGAGGCGACGTACGCGAACTGTTCGAGTTCGGCGTTGCTGCGTTCGAGCTGCTCGGTGCGCCGCCGCAGCTCACCGGCCTGCTCGGCGCGTTCCAGCGCCAGCCCGAGGCTGCGCACGACGGTGTCCAGCGTGACGCGGTCCGTGGGCGTCCACTGGCGCCCGTCGAACAGCACGGCAATCAGGACGCCCACGACCGCGCCGTGCCGGAACACCGGCAGGGACGCCACGGTGTTCACGTGCTGCACGATCTCGGGCGGCGTGTCGCTGCCGCGCGCGTAGTCGTCCTGGTAGTACGCCTGCCCGGTCGTCCAGGGCACGTCGACGCTGGGCGTGTGCCCGACGGGCGGGCCCGCGTCGATGAACGCCTGCAGGTCGTCGTTGCCCACGCTGCCGACCTGCACGCGGTTACGCCAGTGCGCGCCGTCCTGCTCGTAGTACAGCGCGTAGCCGGGCGGCAGCAGGGACAGCGTGACCTCCTGCGCGCGCCGCACGAACTCGTGGGGGTCGCCGTGCGTGGCGAGGTCCTGCGTGAGCCGCGCGAACGCCTCCAGCGCCTGCGTGCGCGCGTCGAGTTCCGCGTTGCGGGCCTGGAGTTGCCGCGTGATCTCCGTGCGTTCCAGCGTGATGCCCAGGCCGCGCGTGACGGCGCGCACCAGCGCCTTTTCACGGTCACTCCAGATGCGGGCGTCCTGGGTACCCACCGCGAACAGGCTGCGGGTCTCGCCGTTCACGGTCAGGGGGAGCAGCGCGACCGCGCCGTACGTGCCGGTGCTGGGCAGGTCGTTCGCGTCGGCGTTCCAGCCGTCCGCGAACACCGCCGTCTGCGAGCGGGCCGCGCTGCTGAAATCCGGGGCGTCCTCGGGCACGCCCGCCTGGATTTCGGCGGCGACGTCCGGCGCCACGTCCTCGGACCACACGCGCGCCTTCCACCAGCCGCCCTCCAGTTCGTAGTACGCGGCGCTCACGTGCTGCAGTCCGGCCTGCACGACCCGGATTGCCTGCCCGGCCAGGACGTGCACGTCACTCTCGGCACCCACGGCTTCCTTGTATGCCACGAAGGCGTCCAGCGCGGCGCGCTCTCCCTCGAGTTCGGCGGTGCGGGCCTCGACGCGCGCCTCGAGTTCCTGGCGGAGTTGCGCGCGGTCCAGGGCCACGGCGCACTGGGCGGTCAGGCTCCGCAGGAACCGGATTTCGGGGTCGGTGAAGTGATGCGGTTCCTGGAAGTCCACCGTCAGCGCGCCCAGCGGGTGATCACCGAGCAGCATGGGCAGCACGGCCGTGGCGACCGCCGCGCCCGGCACGCCGATCGGCAGTTGCGACTGCGCTTCCTGGGCGTGCGGTTCCTGAGGCTGTGACCCCTGGGCGTGCGGCCACCGAGGGTAGCGCTGCCCAAGGGACCGCTGATCCTCGAAGAACAGCGCCTCGCGTTTCTCCAGCGCGTCACGGACCGGCCCGTGAACGTCCAGCGGTCCGGCCTGCCCCAGCCGCGACAGTTCACGGCTGCGCTCCTGGGCGCTGATCAGGGTCAGGGACTGGCCGGGCGGGTCGAGCAGCAGCACGGACCCGGCGGTGGCGCCCAGCGCGTCACGGGCAGAGGTGAGGACCACCGCGAGCACGTCGTCCTGACGGCTGGCAGCTGCGAGCGCTTCCGTGACGGCCTGAAGGCGGTCACTCAGGTGAGCGCTCGCGGAAGCGTCAGGGTCAGGGGGGACAGGCATTCGACCAGAGTAACTGGTTTACGCCCATCCCCCACCGGTAGCTACCACCCGGCCACCCGCCCCGAACAGTGCCCAACCGGAGCCCGGACCGGGGCGCGGGCAATCTCGCACCGGTCGCGGGCTGCCGCGCCATACCATGAAGGCATGCACCGCCTTTTCCATGACCGTTCCAGCAGCGCCGCGGGAACCCCGTGACCGCCGGGCTGAGCGCCACGCACCGGCGCATCCTGGCCGCCATGCTGAACGGCACCGAGTTGCTGCAACGCCCCGGCGAGGACTGGGAACTGGACGGGCAGCGCGTCCCGTTCAGTGACCTGCAGGTCCTCTGGGACGCCCAGCTGGTCACGTTCCGCCTGCCCATGACGCACACCGCGTACCTGAACCTCACGCCGGAAGGTGCCGCGGCCCTGGGCCGGGAAGCGGCCGACTGATACGGACTGCCGTCTGTTGCGCTGACAAGCCGCCCCCACACCGCCCCGGCCAACTCCTCGTCCGGAATCCGTATCAGAGGTCGTCCAGGGTGCCGGGCGCGGTGGCGCTGCGCAGGCGGTCGCGCCCGGCAGCTTTCGCGTCGTACAGGAAGCGGTCCGCCTGGTCGAGCAGCACGCTGGCCGACCCCGCCTGACTCAGGACGGCGACGCCGCCGCTGAGCGTGACGGGTTGAATGCCGGGCAGCCGCAACTGCCGCACGCGGCCCAGCAGGTCCAGGACACGCACGCGGGCCTGCGCGAGTGTCTGGCCGGGCAGGAGCAGCAGGAATTCCTCGCCGCCCCAGCGGATCACGGCCCCGCCGGGCGGCAGGCCCCCGTGCAGGACGGCCGCCACGGCCACCAGCACCCGGTCGCCCGTCTGGTGCCCGAGGCTGTCGTTGATGCGTTTGAAGTGGTCGATGTCCAGCAGCGCGACGCACAGCAGGTGCGGGGTCGCGGCGTGCCGGGCGGCGGCGTCGTCCAGGGCGGCCTGCCCGGCGCGGCGGTTCAGGATCCCGGTCAGCGGGTCGGTGGTCGCCAGGGTCAGGAGGGCCTCGCTGCGGATGCGTTCGCGGTTCACGGCCAGTCCGTGCTGCGTGAGGTACCAGATGACCGGCAGGGTCAGCCCGGTCAGCAGCACGCCCGGCACGTCCGGCTGGCGGCTGGCGAACGCGGCGAGCAGCAGCAGCGCGTACCCCGCGCAGACCATCAGGGCGGCGGAACGCAGGCTCAGCCACGTGAACGCGAACAGCGCCACCAGAATCAGGTGAATCAGCAGGCCCGACGCGACCGGCCGCTGCGTGACCGTCACGTTCTGCACGTTCGCAGCGAACCAGAGCAGCAGCACGCTGACCGCCACGCGTTGCAGGGCACGCAGGCTCGCGCGGGGCCAGAGGGTCAGCAGCAGCAGTCCCAGCGAGATCAGCAGTCCGGGCAGGGCGCGGCCCGCCTGCTGAAGCGGATCGTCCTGCCTGGACAGTTGCAGCAGGATCAGGGCGTTCACGGCCGTCGCCAGGCCCGCGAGGCCCTGAAGCGCCTGCCGCTGGCGGCGATCATCGAACCGCTGCCGGGGCTGGACCGGCAGGTCAGCTAGTTCATGCTGCGAAACGGCCGTTCACCTCCGCGTCTCATCTTGCCCGCATCTTGACCCACGCGGACCTTCCCGTGCTGACCAGCCGTCATACGGATTCCGTTTGTTTCGTTGGCAACCCGGAAGGGCGCCGGGTTGCCAACTCCACGTCCGGAACCCGTTTCTCTCCTTCTCGCATCCGCTCGGATTGAATGGCCTTTGCAGTCCATTCAATCGGAGTCCGTATCAGTCGCTGATGACGATCACGCGCAGGTGCCTCGGTCCGTGGACGCCCTCGACGCGCACGAGTTCGATGTCGCTGGTGGCGCTGCCGCCGCTGAGCCACGTCAGGGGCTGCCCGGCGCGGACGGCCGGGGCGAGCGCCTGCACGCCGTCCAGCACGTCCGGCACGATCTGGTGCGCGTGAATGACGCACACGTGCGTGTCCGGCACGAGGGTCAGGGCGCGGCGGCCCTGGCCGGGACCGTGGTCGAGGATGATCGTGCCGGTGCGGGCCACGGCGACCGCGCACCCGGTCACGACCGCGTCCGCGCCGTCGAGTTCCGCGTGGGTGAGGGTCGGCTCGTCGCGCAGGACGTCCAGGCTGTCCGGGAGCCACGCGGCGTCCAGGCTGTCCGGGAGCCACGCGGCGTCCAGGCCGTCCGGGACGACCACGCGCCGCGCGTCGCCCAGGGCGGCCCGCACCGCCCCGCGCACGCCGCTCGCCGGTACCCGCACGAACCCGGCGCGGTAGTCCAGGATGCGGTCCTCGAAGGTGAGCAGCACGTCCTCGCGGGACTGCGTGGCCGCGCGGGGATACGCGGGCCGCTGTGGCGTCTGTGCGCCCTGCGTGGCGCGGTTGATGCGGGTCAGGATCTCCAGTCTGGCCTCGGCATTGCTCACGATTCCCCTCCCGGTTCGCGCTTCTTCCACCATTCGCGGAAACTCTGCGGCGGGAAGGGATTCAGGTCGCGGCTCTGCGTCCAGCCGCCCAGCAGGCCCGGCAGGGCCGTGATCTGCCCGTCATGCACGAGCGGCCCCTGGCCGGTCCGGGCGAGTTTCACGGCTCCCTCGAAACGCCAGCCCTCGCTCATGGCGTAGCGCATGGCGCCCATCGCGACGGATTCCAGGGTCGTGCCCTTCCCGGCGTTCACCTCGCCGCGCAGGTAGATCAGCACCTGCGGGATGTCGATCCGCACCGGGCAGGCGTCGAAGCACGCGCCGCACAGGCTGGACGCGCCGGGCAGGGTGTTCGCGTTCTTATCCTGCATGTGCAGCAGTTGCGGCGTGAGGACCGCGCCGATCGGCCCGGGGTACACGCTGCCGTACGCGTGCCCGCCCGCCCGCTCGTACACGGGGCAGACGTTCAGGCACGCCGAGCAGCGGATGCAGCGCAGCGTCTGCCGCCCGACCTCGTCGGCCAGGACGTCGGTGCGGCCGTTGTCCAGCAGGATCAGGTGGAATTCCTGCGGGCCGTCGCCGGGCGTCACGCCACTCCAGAAGGACGTGTACGGGTTCATGCGCTCGGCCGTGCTGGAGCGCGGCAGGAGTTCCATGAAGACGCTGACGTCCTCCCAGGTCGCCAGTACCTTCTCGATGCCCATGACGCTGACGAGCACCTCCGGCAGCGTCAGGCACATGCGGCCGTTGCCCTCGGACTCCACGACGCACACGGTTCCGGTGTCGGCAACCGCGAAGTTCGCGCCGGACACGGCCATCCTCGTGGTCAGGAACTTCTGCCGCAGGTAGCGGCGCGCCGCCCCGGCCAGCACGGCGGGCTCGTCCGACAGGTGCTCGGGGTCGCCGAGTTCGCGGTTGAACAGCGCCTGAATCTCGGCGCGGTTGCGGTGAATGGCGGGCACCAGGATGTGGCTGGGCGTGTCGCGCGACAGTTGCACGATCAGTTCGGCCAGATCGGTCTCGATGGCGTGGATGCCGTGCGCGTCCAGCGCCGCGTTCAGCTCGATCTCGTCGGACGTGATGCTCTTGACCTTGATGAGTTCCGTGACCCCGTGCCCCCGCGCGATCTGCGCCACGAGTTCGCGCGCCTCGGCCGCGTCCCGCGCCCAGTGCACGTGCCCGCCGCGCGCCCGGACGCTCGATTCCAGTTCCAGCAGGCGGTCGCTCAGGTTCGCGAGCGCCTCGTCCTTGGTGGCCGCGCCCAGCACGCGCAGCTCCTCCCAGTGGGGCAGCTCGCCCACGGCCTTCAGGCGCTTCTCGCGGATGGTGGTCGTGACCTTGCGGAGGTTGGCGCGCAGCTGCGGGTTGTTCACCTCGGCCTTCGCGGCCTGCGGGAAGGACTGCTCCGGGTGCAGGCCGCTCACGCCCACACCCGCTCAGGGGTGCTCGCGAGGATCTCGGCGAGGTGAACGGTCCTGGCGCCGCTGCGCAGGCGGTGCAGGCCGCCGCCGATGTGCATCAGGCAGGAGTTGTCCCCGGCCGTGCAGGCCTCCGCACCCGTTTCCAGGATGTGCCGGGCCTTGTCGGCGAGCATGGCGGTACTCACGTCGGGGTTCTTCACGCTGAACGTCCCGCCGAAGCCGCAGCACTCGTCCGCGTGCGGCAGCTCCAGCAGCGTCAGGCCGCGCACGTGGCGCAGCAGCCGCAGCGGCGCGTCCCCCACCCGCAGGGAGCGCATGGCGTGGCAGGTCGGGTGGTACGTGACGCGGTGCGGGTACGCCGCGCCGACATCCTCGACCCCCAGCTTCCTCACCAGGAACTCGCTGAGTTCGAAGATGCGGCCGGAGAGCGCCTGCACCTCACTCCGCAGGGTCTCGTCGCCCTCCCAGTGCGCGGCGTCCGGCGCCAGCTCACGCAGCATCGCGGCGCACGACCCGCTCGGCAGGACGATCACCTCCGCGTCCCGGAAGTCCCGCACGAACTTACGCACCAGACCCAGCGCGTCCGCGCGGTACCCGGTGTTCAGGTGCATCTGCCCGCAGCAGGTCTGCGCGGCATTGAAGCGCACCTCATGCCCCAGACGCTCCAGCAGTGCCACGGTCGCCTGCCCGGTCTTCGGGAACAGTGCGTCGTTCAGGCAGGTGACGAACAGATCGATTTTCAAGGGATCACCTCCCCCACAGTCTGCCCCGTCCCGGCACGCGGCGCACGGGCAGGACCGGAGGACGGCGTGAAGGTCTGCAGCTCACTGCTGGCCCGCACCACGTCCCGCAAGCGCGCGCCGCCCAGGTGCCCGCCCGCCCGCGCCTGCACGAGCAGGTTCCCGATCAGGGTCGCCTCGACGGGGCCGGCGATCACGGGACGGCCGGTGGCGTCGGCCGTGAGCTGGTTCAGCAGGTCGCCCTGCGAGCCGCCGCCCACCACGTACAGCGTGTCGATGGGCGTGCCCGTCACGGCCTCCAGGCCGTCCAGCACGTCCGCGATGCGCCGCGCGAGGCTGTCGAGGACGCAGCGCACGATCTCGGGTGGCGTCTGGGGCACGGGCTGGCCGGTCTCACGGCACGCGGCCTGCACGCGCGCTGGCATGTCCGTGCCGGGCGCGAGGAAGCGCGCGTCGTCCGGGTCGAACACCGGACCGCCGGTGGAGAGGGCAGCCGCGTCCGCGTACAGGGCGGCGAAGTCGGCGTTCCACGCGCGGCGGCATTCCTGCACGATCCACAGGCCCATCACGTTCTTCAGCAGGCGGGTCGTGCCGCCTAAGCCCGCCTCGTTCGTGAGGTTCATGTTCCGTGCCGCATCGGTCAGGACGGGGCGCGGTGATTCCACGCCCACGAGGCTCCACGTGCCGCTCGACACGTACGCCCAGCCCCCCTCCTCGCCCGCGGGCACGGCGGCCACGGCGGACGCGGTGTCGTGCGTGGCGGGCGCGATCACGCGCGTACCGGTCAATCCTGTCTCCCTGACCACGTCTGGACGCAATTCGCCCAGGTCGGTGCCGGGCTCCACGATGTGGGGCAGCAGCGCGCGGGGAATCCCGGCGGCGTCCACCAGTGCCCACGCCCAGTCGCCGGTGCGCGGGTCGTACAGCCCCGTGGTGCTGGCGTTCGTGCGCTCGGTGGCCTTTGCGCCGCACAGCCAGAAGTGCAGCAGGTCCGGCACCATCAGCAGCACCTCCGCCTCTGCCAGCCGTTCCGGTCTCTCGGCGGCCAGCTGGTACAGCGTGTTGAACGGCAGGAACTGGATGCCGGTCGCCTCATAGATGGCGTCGTCGCCCAGGTCGGTGCGGACACGCTCCATCACGCCGTCCAGGCGCGGCGAGCGGTAGTGGTGCACGCCGCCCAGCAACTCCCCGTGCGCGTCCAGCAGGCCGTAATCGACCGCCCAGGAGTTCACGCCCACGCTGGCGACCACGCCGCGCTGCCCGGCCAGCGTCAGGCCGTGCAGGACCTCGCGCCACAGGCCCAGGATGTCCCACTGCAACCCGCCGCTTACGGGCACGCCGCCGTTCGGGAAGCGGTGCAGCACCTCCACCTCCAGCCACCCGTCCTGCACCGTCCCGAGGGCCACGCGGCCGCTCGACGCGCCCAGGTCGATGGCGACGTGGCGGGTGGGCGCGCCGCTCAGCTCAGCGGACATACGCGGTGGGCACGCCGCCGTCCACGGTGATCACGCCGCCCGTCGTCTTCGCCGCAGCGGGCGAGGCCAGCCAGTACGTCGCCTCGGCGATGTCCTCGGGCAGCACGTTGACCTTCAGGGTCGTGCGGGCGCGGTAGAACTCCTCCAGCTTGTCCGGCTCGATGCCGTAGGTCGCGGCCCGCTCGGCGCGCCACTTGCCGTCCCAGATCGAGCTGCCCGCCAGGATGCCGTCCGGCAGCACGGAGTTCACGCGGATGCCGGACGCGCCGCCCTCCTCGGCGAGACAGCGGGCGAGGTGCAGTTCGGCGGCCTTCGCGGTGCTGTACGCCGCGGCGTTCTTCCCGGCGGCGACGGAGTTCTTGCTGCCGATGAACACCAGCCCTCCCCCGGTGCCCTGCGATTTCATGAGCTTGAAGGCCTCGCGCGCCACCAGGAAGTACCCGGTCGAGAGGATGCTCTGGTTGCGGTTCCACATTTCCAGGCTCGTCTCCTCGATGGGCGCGCTGGACGCGATGCCCGCGTTGTTCACGGCGATGTCCACCCCGCCGTACGTGAGGATGGCGTGCCGGTACGCGGCCATGACCTGCGCTTCCTCGGTGACGTTCATGCCGGTGCTCGTCGCGCGCCGGAAGCCCCTCGCCTTCACGAGGTCATCGGCGACGGTCTGCCCGCCGTCCGCGTTCAGGTCGGCGATCACGACGTGCGCGCCGTCCGCCGCGAGCCGAGATGCGATGGCCCGGCCGATGCCGCTCGCCGCGCCCGTGACGAGCGCCACGTGCCCCTCCAGCGCCCTCGGAGCGGGCTTCAGGCTCAGTTTGTACAGTTCCAGCGGCCAGTACTCGATGGCGTAACTCTCGGCAGCCGACAGGCTCACGAAGCCGCCCAGGCTGCTGGCGGACTTCATGACCTGGATGGCGCGCATGTACAGCTGCCGCGAGACCTCGGCGCCCATGGCGTCCGGGCCGCTGGTCACCATGCCCAGGCCGGGGATCAGCACGACGCGCGGCGCGGGCGTGAACATCACGTCGCCGTCTCCCCTGTTCTCCTCGAAGTACGCGGCGTACTCGGCCCTGAAGCGCTCCACACCCGCCTTTGCTGCCGCGATCAGGGCGTCCTGGCCCTGCTCCGGCGTCCAGTCGAGGTACAGCGGCACCCGCTTGGTGTGCACGAGGTGATCCGGGCACGCCGCGCCCACCTGCGACAGTTCGGCCGCGGCGTTCGAGTTCACGAACTCCATCACGGGCGCGCTGGTGTCCACGCTCAGGATCACGGGCCGGTCGCCCTTCATCGCGCCGCGCAGCACCGGCAGCACCGCGGCCAGCAGCGCGTCGGCGTCCCCGGTCACGCCCGTCACCCGCGCCCCGCCGAAGGGCTGAGCGTCGGCGTGCGCGTCCAGGTACGCCTGCGCCTCCCCGATGATCCGCAGGGTCGTCTCGTAACTTTCCTTCGACGTGTCGCCCCACGTGACCAGGCCGTGCTTGCCCATCACGACGGCCTCCAGGCCCGGGTTGTCGCGCACGGCCGCGCCGATCTGCTGGCTCAGGGTGAAGCCGGGGCGGATGTAGTCCACCCACGCGGCCCGGTCGCCGTAGATCTCGCGCATGATCTCCGGCCCGCGCGGCGTGCACGCGACCGCGATGATCGCGTCCGGGTGCGTGTGGTCCACGTGCCTGGCGGGCACGAAGGCGTGCAGCAGCGTCTCGATGCTCTGGCGGGGGCGAGATGGCTCGAAGGCGGTGCGGTCGAGGTACGCGGTCATCTCCTCGTCGGTCATGCCGGGGCGGTCGAACAGGGGCAGCACCTCATCGAGCTTCAGGCCCGCGAAGCCTGCGGGCGTGATGCTGGCGATATCGCTGCCGGAGCCTTTCACCCACAGCACCGTCACGTCGCGCCCCAGGTGATCCTTCTCCACGCTCTTGGTGCTGGTGTTCCCGCCGTAGATGTTCACGAGTGTCCGGTCGGCGCCCAGCAGGTTCGAGCGGTACGTCAGCGACGCCAGCCCGTCCCCGGAGGGGGCCTCGGCGTCGTTCCAGCGGTTGGCGATGGTCGTCTTCGGGTGCGTGGTCGTCATGGTGGAGACTCCTTGAGGATGGCGAGGGGGTCGCGGGTGAACCCCTCTGACCTCCCCCTGGAGGGGAGGCAGGGAGCTGATAACTGGCTCCCCCCGAGGGGAGCTGGCGGCGAAGCCGACTGAGGGGTTTGCACGCGATGTCGGCGTCTACGTCCCCATGACCTTCTCCCTGACGGGGTACCCGCCGCCGCCCTGCGCGGTGCCGCGCTCGCGGGTGACGGTCTGCTGGTACGCGCTGGCGCGGTGCGCGGCGATGGGATCGGTGGGCAGCCCGTGCACCTCCCGCCATTCGGCGAGCAGGGAGCGCACGTCGGTCCTGAAGGCGTCGGTCAGGGCGCGGTGCGCGGCGAGCACGTCCCCGGCCTGCTGCGCTTCCCTCAGCGCGTCCCGGTCGATCAGCAGGGCCTTGGCGTACGCTTCCTGGCAGTTCAGGACGGACTGGAGCATCGCCTCGACCTTGGGTTCGATGTTGTGGCTCTGGTCGATCATGTACGCGACGTGCTGCGCGGTGGAACGCGTCACCTGATCCGTGCTGTGCTCTGCGGCGACGAGTTCGGCGTAGATGCAGAACAGCTCGAAGGGGTTGCCCGTGCCGACGATCAGGTCGTCGTCCGCGTAGCGCCGCGCATTGAAGTGGAAGCCGCCCAGGCGGCCCTCGTCGAGCAGGAACGCGACGATCTGCTCGATGTTCACGCCCTGCGCGTGGTGCCCCAGGTCCACGAGCACCTGCGCCCTGTCGCCGATGGCGACGCAGTGCGCGTACGCCGCGCCCCAGTCGAACAGGTCGGTCGCGTAGAAGGCCGGTTCGAACAGCTTGTACTCGACGAGCATGCGGGCGTTCTCTGGGAGGGCGTCGTGGACGCGTTTCAGGGCGGCGCGCATGGCGTGCTTTCGGCGGCGCAGGTCGTCCTGCCCGGCGTAGTTGGTGCCGTCCGCGAACCACAGGCTCAGGTCGCGGCTGCCGGTCTGCCGCATGACGTCCACGCAGTCGAGCAGGTGAGAAACGGCCTGTTCGCGCACGGCCTCGTCCGGGTGCGTGACGCTGCCCAGGCGGTACACGTCGTCCTGGAAGACGTTCGGGTTGATCGCGCCGATCTCCACGCCGCGTTCCCGCGCGTACCGGCCCAGGGCGGCGTAGTCGTCGACCTCGTCCCAGGGGATGTGCAGGGCGACGCTGGGCGCGACGCCGGTCAGGCGGTGCACCTCGGCGGCGTCGTCGAGCTTTTCAAAGACGTCGCGGGCCGCGCCGGGGGCGGCGAAGGTCTTGAAGCGCGTGCCGCTGTTGCCGTACCCCCAGCTGGGAGTCTCGATGCGTTGTCGGGAGAGGGCGGCGTTCAGGTCGTCGGTCAACTGGGTCATGGGGTCTCCGTCTGGGCGTATGGGGGCAGGTCAGGGGGCGAGGATGAGCTGGATGTCGTCGGCGTCGAACTGCGAGCGGTACTCGTCGCCTGGTTCGCGGTCGGTGATCACGGTGTTCACGTCGGCGTGCGTGGCGATGGTCGCCAGGGCGCGGCGGCCGAACTTGCTGTGATCCACAAGCGCGACCACGGAGCTGCCCGAGCGGATCAGGGCCTGCTTGCTGCCGACCTCCGGCAGGTGCGGGTCGGTGAAGCCGGCGCCCGGCGAGTAGCCCTTGGCACTGAAGAACACCAGGTCCGGATGCAGGCGCGCCAGCGTGTCGAGGAAGAACGCGCCCACGAAGGAGCGCGCCGGTGCGTGGAAGTTCCCGCCGACCATCAGGAACGGCACCCCTCCGGCGGCCAGCACGTTTGCGGCGTCAAGTGAGCACGCGATGGCCTGCACTTTACGGGTGGGCAGCAGGCGTGCCAGGGCGAGGCTGGTGGTGCTGGCGTCGAGTGCGACGGTGTCGCCGTCCTGAATGAGGTTCAGGGCGGCGCGTGCGATCCGTTCCTTGGCCTCGACGTTCTGCCCGGCGCGCAGCGTCTGTGAGAGTTCCTCGGCGGTGCGTTCCAGGAGTTGCGCGCCGCCGTGCACGCGCTGAAGTTTGCCCTGCTCACACAGGGCGTCGATGTCGCGGCGGACGGTCATCTCGTGCACGCCGAGTTCTGCAGACAGGTCCTTGATGCGCACAATCTTGCTGGTCAGTGCGCGGCGCAGGATGTCCTGCTGCCTGCCTGGGAGCAGGCCCGTGAGTTCGTTGGACATGTCCAGATCCTAACATAAATCGAACAAAATATGACAAGGTCTTGCAATGTTCTGTTAGATAGTGTTCAATGCGAGCAGTCAATTCCAGACACACAACACAACCACAGCCACCCCCGGCTGACACGGAGGATCATGTCCGCTTCAATGCAACGAGTCTGCTTCCAGCTTCAGGTGCGCCCAGACCGCCTGGACGAGTACAGAACCCGCCACCGCGCCGTCTGGCCCGAGATGCTCGCCGCCCTGCGGAGCACCGGCTGGCATAACTACTCACTGTTCCTGCGCCCTGACGGCCTGCTGACCGGCTACTTCGAAACACCCAGCCTCCAGGCCGCCCGCGACGGCATGGCCCGCACCGACGTGAACGCCCGCTGGCAGGCCGAGATGGCCCCGTTCTTCGTGGAACTTCAGGGCACGCCGGACCAGGGATTCCTGCAACTGGAGGAGGTGTTTCACCTTGAGTAATCGCCCGGCGAGCAGAGCGAGAGGCGAAAGAAGCCCGTCCGCACAGGCGGCGCCGGTCATGGGTTCTGTCACGGTGGCTGTCGGAACCCCAGGGGGAACCGACACGGGCCGCGCCCACTCCCTCCTGACCCTCACGAACGCCAGCAAGTCCTTCGGGCCGGTGCAGGCGCTGCGGGACGTGAGTATCGAACTGTTCCCCGGCGAGGCGCACGCGCTGCTGGGCGAGAACGGCGCGGGCAAGAGCACCTTCGTGAAGATCCTGGCGGGCGTGCACCGCCCCGACTCGGGCACGCTGGTGGTGGGCGGCGCGGAACAGCACTTCCACTCGCCCGCCGACGCGCGGGACGCGGGGATCGCGATCATCTACCAGGAACCCACCCTGTTCCCGGACCTGAGCGTGGCCGAGAACGTCCTGATGGGCCGTCAGCCGCGCGGCGCGCTCGGGCGGATCGACGTGCGGGCCATGCGCTCGCGGGTATCGGGCCTGCTCGCGGAACTGGGCGTGCCGCTCGACCCGGCGCGGCCCGTGCGGGGCCTGAGCATCGCGGATCAGCAGCTCGTGGAGATCGCCAAGGCGCTGTCGCTGGACGCGCGCGTGCTGATCATGGACGAACCCACGGCCGCCCTGACCCTCCAGGAGACCGAGCGGCTGTTCCGGGTCGTGCGCTCGCTGCGCGCGCGGGGCGCGGCGGTGCTGTTCATCACGCACCGGCTGGAGGAGGTCTTCGCGGAGTGCCAGCGCGTGACCGTCATGCGCGACGGCACGTGGGTCAGCAGCGGCCCCGTCACCGACTACGACACGGACATCGTGGTGCGGCAGATGGTGGGCCGTGACCTGGGCGAACTGTACCCGCGCGGCGACGCGCAGGTGGGTGAGGTCGCCCTGAGCGTCCGGAACCTGTCGCAGCCGGGCGTGTTCCGCGACATCAGCTTCGAGGTCCGGCGGGGCGAGATCGTCGGGCTGGCCGGACTGGTCGGCGCGGGCCGCAGCGAGGTGGCCCGCGCGATCTTCGGCGTGGATCCCCGCGTGGGCGGCGAGGTGCGGGTCGGCGGGCACGTCCTGCCGGCCGGGAATCCGCGCGCCGTGATGGACGCCGGGCTGGGCCTCGTGCCCGAAGACCGCCGCGCGCAGGGCCTCGTGATGGACATGAGCATCGAACGCAACGCGAACCTCGCGGTCCTGAACCGCCTGACGGGCGGCCTGCTGATGAACCGCGCAGCCGAGGCCCGAAACGCCCAGGAGTGGACGTCGAAGCTGCAACTCAAGGCGCACCGCCTGAGCGACCCGGCCAGCAGCCTGTCGGGCGGGAACCAGCAGAAGGTCGTGCTCGCAAAGTGGCTGGCGACGAACCCCAGCGTGCTGATCGTGGATGAACCCACGCGCGGCATCGACGTGGGCGCGAAGGCCGAGGTGCACCGCACCCTGGCGGAACTCGCCGCGCAGGGCCTCGCGGTGCTGATGATCTCCAGCGACCTGCCGGAGGTGCTCGGCATGGCCGACCGGATTCTGGTCATGCGTGAGGGCACCCTGGTCGGGGAACTCAGCCGCGCGCAGGGCAGCGAGGAGGCCGTGATGTACCTCGCGACCGGGCAGCGGGCCGGGGCCGTGGACGGCGCAGCGTGATGACCCGCAGTGACACTGTCCCCACCCCGGCCACGTCGGACGCGCCGGGCCTGCTGACCCGGCTGCTGCGCGCCCGCGAGGCCGGACTGATCGGGCTGCTGCTGCTCGTCACGCTGGGCACGGCGGCCATCAACCCGCTGTTCCTGGGAGCGGGCAGCGTGCGCGACCTGCTGCTGAACGTGGCGATCATCGCGCTGCTGGTCGTCGGCGCCACCACTGTACTCGTGATGAAGCACGTGGACCTCAGCATCAGCAGCGTGGTCGGCCTGAGCGCGTTCCTGACCGGGTCGCTGTTCATGGCGTACCCGGGGTTGCCGGTCCCGCTGGCGCTGCTGTTCGGCCTCGCGCTGGGGGCCGCGCTGGGTTCCGTGAACGGCCTGCTCGTCGCGTACGGGCGGGTACCGGCGCTGGTCGCCACGCTCGGCACGCTGTACGTCTTCCGGGGCGTCACGTACGCCGTCGTGGACGGCGGGCAGATCAACGCCTCGAACCTGCCGGCCGGGTTCCTGAGTTTCGGCACCGGCAGTGTGCTGGGCGTCCCGAACCTCGTGCTGCTGGTGCTGGTGGTCATGCTGGGCTTCGGGGCGTACCTGGGCTCGTGGCGCGGCGGGCGCGAGTACTACGCGCTCGGCTCGAACGCCGAGGCGGCCGTGCTGGCTGGGATCAGCGTCACGCGGCGCACCATGACGGGCTTCGTCCTGAGCGGCGCCATCGCGGGACTGGCGGGCGTGCTGTACCTCGCGCGCTTCGGCACCGTGGACGCCACCGCCGGCACGGGCCTGGAGTTGCAGGTCATCGCGGCGGCCGTGGTGGGCGGCGTGAGCATCGGCGGCGGGGTCGGCACGCTGCTCGGCGCGGGCATCGGCGCGCTGCTGCTGGGCGTGATGGGCAGCGCCCTGGTGACCCTGCGCGCGCCGGGTTTCTACCAGCAGGCCATCCAGGGCGCGCTGCTGCTCGGGGCGATCAGCGTGGACATGCTCGTCGCCCGGCGCGCGGCGCGGCATCTTCAGGCCGCCCCGGAACGTGACAGGAGGACAAAATGAAGACCCTGCGGAACCTGCCCGGCTGGGAGACCACCCTGGCCCTGCTCGTGATCGTCGCGCTGCTCGGCGGCGGCCTGCTCTCCAGGGACTTCCTGACCACCCAGAACCTGTCGTTCCTGACCGCGAACTTCAGCGAGATCCTGCTCATGGCGCTGACCATGACCCTGCTCGTGATCGTGGCCGAGATCGACCTGTCCGTGGCGAGCATCCTGGGCCTGTGCTCGGCCGTGCTGGGCGTGCTGTTCGCGGCGGGCGTGCCCATGCCGCTGGCGATTCTCGCGTCCTTCGTCGCCGGTGGGCTGGCGGGCCTGCTCAACGGTCTGCTCGTCACGCGGCTGGGCCTGCCGTCGCTGGCCGTGACCATCGGCACGCTCGCCCTGTACCGCGGACTGGCCTTCGTGCTGCTCGGCGACCGCGCCGTCGCGGAGTTCCCGCAGGCCTACACGAACTTCGGCTTCGGCACGGTGCCCGGCACGCTGATTCCCATTCCCATCGCGCTGGGCGTCGCACTGGCGATCCTGACCGCCGTGATCCTGCACGCCACGCCGTTCGGGCGCTCGCTGTACGCCATCGGCGCGAACGAGGTCGCCGCGCGCTTCTCCGGGCTGCGGGTCGAACGCACCAAGCTGCTGCTGTTCGTGATGTCCGGCCTGATGTCCGCCCTGGCCGGCGTGGTGTACACCTTCCGCTTCGCCAGTGCGCGCGGCGACAACGCGGCCGGCTTCGAACTCGGCGTGATCGCGGCCGTGCTGCTGGGCGGGGTCAGCATCTTCGGCGGGCGCGGCTCGGTGGTCGGCGCGGTGCTGGCCGTGTTCCTGATCGGCCTGATCAACGGCGCGCTGACCATCGTGGACGTCAGCAACGAGATCCTCACCATCGTGACCGGCCTGCTCCTGATCGGGTCGGTGCTCGTCCCGAACCTCGTGGCCCGCGTGCAGACCGCCCGGCAGCGGCGGACATCCAGGGAGGCCACCGTGAGCCCCTGAGCCACCCGCCCGCACCACACGCCACCGACCCATCCCCAGTCCGCCCCCTCACTCCACCCGGAGGTCGTATGAAAAAGCGTTCCCTGCTGCTGTCCGCACTTGCCCTCGGCTCCCTCGCCACCCTGGCCTACGCGCAGACGCCCGCCCTGAAAAAGGGCCTGAAGATCACGCTGCTTCCCAAGAACATCAACAACCCCTACAACGTCATCCAGACGGGCGGCGGCGCCGCGGCCGGCAAGGAGACCGGCGCGGTCGTCAAGGTCGTCGGTCCGTCCGACGCGGGCGCCAGCAGTCAGGTCAGTTACATCAACACCGCCATCGCCCAGCGGCAGGACGCCCTGATCCTCGCCGCGAACGACGCCAACGCCCTGCTGCCGTACCTCGCGCGGGCCAAGGCGAGCGGCATGAAGATCGTCACCATGGACTCCGACACCGCCGTGTCGGGACGCACGCTGTTCATCAACCAGGCGAACAGCGAGGGCATCGGCCGCGCGCAGGTTCAGCTTCTCGGCAAGCTCATCGGATACAAGGGTGACATCGCCGTCCTGAGTGCCACGCCGAACGCCACGAACCAGAACACCTGGATCAAGTGGATGCAGGAAGAACTCAAACTGCCCAAGTACAAGGACATGAAACTCGTCAAGATCGCGTACGGCAACGACGACGACCAGAAGTCCTTCACCGAGATGCAGGGCCTGATCCAGGCGTACCCGAACCTGAAGGGCGTCATCTCGCCCACCACGGTCGGCATCAGCGCCGGCGCGCGCTACCTGTCCACCAGCCCCAGCAAGGGCAAGGTCATGCTCACCGGCCTCGGCACGCCCAACCAGATGCGCGCGTTCGTCAAGGACGGCACCGTCACCGCCTTCCAGCTGTGGAATCCCGCCGACGTCGGCTACCTTGCCACGTACGCCGCCGCCGCGCTCGTCAGCGGGCAGATCAGCGGCAAGCAGGGCGAGAAGTTCAAGGCCGGGAAACTCGGCGAGTACACCATCGGCAAGAACGGCGAGATCATCGTCGGGCCGCCCTACACCTTCGACAAGGCCAACATCGACAAGTTCGACTTCTGAACGTCGGCGGTCAGGGCTGGGAGGGAACTGCGCCCTCCCCAGCCCTGACCCGAGCGGAGCGAGTCACCGGGCGGTGAACGGCCGCAGTGAAGGCGAGGGCGGCGCATTCCTGCCCTCGCCGCAACGGAGCGCTGCGAATGGCTGGCGGCCTGAAACTCCTCGTCGCGCAGGGGCAGTCGGTGCCCGGCCCGATCCTGGAGATCGGGAACACGAACAGCCGTTACCGCTTTCCCATCGGCGCGCGGGCGTTCGTGGAGGCGTGGAACGCGCAGGGGCCGGCGCACCACTGCGCGGTCGGCGTGGGGCACGTCGCGGACCGCGTTCACCAGTTCGGGGCGCTGCGGGGCCTGCCGGTCGTGCAGGTCTGCTGAGCGGGCGGCGGCGCAGGTAGCCCGCGTCAGGCGGCCCGGTGCACAACAGCCCGGTGCACAACGGACGGGCGCCCCGTGTCATACTCTGGGGCGTTCGCTGCCCGGCGACCGGAGCTGGCCGCGCAGGCTGCCCGGCAGCTCCAGTCCGAGTCTCTCCCGCCCCGCCGCCCACGCCGAAGACCTGCGTGTGGGCGTGCCCTCTCCCCTCCGGAAAGCTGCCTTCTGCCTGTCATGTACCTGCTTGCACACGTTCCCGCCGCGCGTTCCACCCTGGAAAGCGTTCATCAGCAACTGACCGATCAGGGTCTCTCGCACGCCTCGCTGGTGGTGCCGGGGCGCGCCGAGCCGGTGGCCTTCGACCTGTTCCTGGGTCTGCACGTCGTGGATCACGGGGCGCGGCAGGCGCACCTGAAGTGCCTGCTGTGCCCGCCGGGGTCCGGGCATCACCTGCGGTACGAGTTCCGCGTGACGACCCTGGACGGCGAGCAGATCGGCCCGATCGGGAGTTCCTGCGTGTTCGCGCGGGTGCTGGGCGAGGAACGCGGGCGGCAGGTCGGGGCGCACCTGACCGATCAGGTGGGCGCGCACGTGCGGCGCACGCAGACGCAGACGCAGGCGGACCTGCTGGCCAGCGCCGGGAACTGGCGGGAGTACCTGCGCGCGCAGGGGTTCGACTGGGTGCTGCCGGCCATGGCGGGCAGCGGCGGCCTGAGCGCGGACCTGCGTGAGAAACTCCAGCGCCTGCAGGACGCCGAGAAACCCCTGCCGCTGGCACTGCTGACCGAACTGCGGGTCCTGACCCGCACGCGCAGCGAACTGCCCGCCCCGAGTGCGTTCACGCCTTCGCCCGCCGCGTTCCAGCCGCAGGTCTCGCCGGACGCCCGGCCGCGCCGCACCCTGCGCGCCCGCGCCGGGGCGGGGAACCGCATGGATCACACCGAGTGGGAGGAGTACCTGCGCGCCAGTCGCCTCACGAATCTCGTGGGGCACTGGGGGGCGGTGCAGGAGCACCTGGACCTGCCGGACGACACCCGTGACTTCCTGCTGGAAACCATCCGTGGGCGCCGCCCCTTCCGCCTGGAGGACCTGACGCTGCTGCAGACGCTGACGCGCAGCGAGGCGGTCCTGGAACGCCTGCGGGACCTGGGGCCGCCCGAGCGGCTCAGGCCGGCCGTGCGGGCCGCGCGCATAGAACGGGTCATCGAACCCGAGAGTGGCCTGGAACTGCTGGACGTGCGCGGCGACCCGCACGTGCAGGGCGCGCGCGCGTGGCTGTGGGGCCTGAAGGCCGTGTTCAGCGCCGCGCAGTGGCGGCGCGTGGAGGCCGGCGTGAACACCGGGGCGCTGCGAGCCGACGATTACGCCGCGCTGCGGCAGACGCTGCTGGCCCTGCCGGACCAGGGTGAGCCGGGCGTGCCCCGGACCGCGCGGCAGTTCCTGACGTACGTGGCGCTGCTGCTGGGCCGTGAGAAACGGGTGGAACGCGCCCGTGAACTGCTGCACCAGCGGCGGCAGGCGACCAGCCTGATCGTCCTCGACGGGTTGTGGCAACGTTACCGTGACGGCAAACCCATTCAGGAATCGGAGCTGATCGGCCGCGCCCTGAACGGCACCCGCCGGGACGCCCCGGCCCCCACGCCGCCCGCCGCCCGGCCCGGCCGGAAGGCCGCCGCAGTGAACGCCGCGCCAGCCGGGACGGCGCAGGCGAAAGCGGCGCCAGGGAAAGGCGGGAAACCGGCCCCCGCACAGCTGAAACAGGTGCAGCCGAAGCAGGCACAGTCGAAGCAGGCACCGGGGGCATCACCGAAGAAGCCCCCGAAACAGCCGAACGCGCAGACTCCGCCGCCCGCCCCGGTCACGCCGGGCACCGACCTGCCGAACGCCGATCCGCTGCGCACCGATCCGCTCAGCGCCGAGCGCCCCGAACTGCAGGACGGCTGGGGGCGCGGCCTGTCCAGCCTCGTGCCGCCCCGGCACCGCCGCGCCGTGAGCCGCGCCGTGCATCAACCCCCCGGCAAACTCGACCCCGAGCAGGTGCGGGCCGCGCGGCACGCGCTGGACGTGTACCGCCGCGCCACCCGCGCCGCCAGCCCGCCCAGGAAGGTCTTCACCGACCGGAGCGACCCGCGCACGCCCGCCGCGTACGCCGCCGCGCTGGCCCGCATGTTCACCGACCTGGGTGTCCCGCATCTGCGTGACCCCCTCGCGGCGCGCGGCCCCGAGTGGCTCCTGGCGACCTTCCCCGCCCCGTACCGGCACTACGAACGCACCGGGGAACTCCACCGGGACCTCAGCGCCATCTTGAACGCCCTGACCTGAATCGGAGTCCGGTTCAGGGGCCAGGGGCGAGTCAGGCCGTGGCGGTGCGGGCGGCGTTCAGCGCGTGCGTCCACCAGGACAGGTCGTCCAGCATGGCGTTCACGCTGGCGTCCAGGTACGTGAGGGCACCCAGGGGCCGCTGTCCGGTCACGGCGGCGTAGAAGTCGTTCCCGGCGATGTGCACGGCGTGCCGCACGGGCGCCATCTGCAGTTCGATCAGGATGGTCCGTAGCCCCTCCACGGCGCGGGCGCCGCCGACCCCGCCGTAGCCGACGCAGGCGCCGGGTTTGCGTTGCCATTCCGGGTACGCGTAGTCCAGCGCGTTTTTCAGGGCGGCGGTCGGGGCGTGGTTGTACTCGGCGACCAGGAAGATGAACCCGTCGAATCCGGCCAGCGTCTCCTGCCAGCGGCGGCCCTCTGCGTTCTGCGTGGGGGCGTAGGCGTTCGAGGCCCGCTCGTCGAAGAACGGCAGGTCGAAGTCACGCAGGTCGAGGGTCTCGAAACTCAGGTCGGTTCGCCCCTCCAGGAACGGCGTGAGCCACGCCATGACCTGATCCGCGAAGCGGCCCTGGCGGGTGCTGCCGACGATGACACCGATGCGCGGCATTCAGCCCTGCGCCTCGCGGGACACGGTTTCCCAGTCCTTCCAGGTCTGCACGCGCTGCGCCGTGATGCCCTGCACCACGTCGTAGGCCTGCGTGCCGAACAGGACGCGCAGCGGCGGGTGCTCGCTGTCCACGACGTTCAGCAGGGCGCGGGCGGCGGCGGCCGGGTCGCCCATCTGCGTACCGGCGCCGCGCTCCGCCATGGCCTGACGGAACCCGTCGTATACGGGGTTGGGCTGCGAGTGGTTGGCGGACGTGCCGGCCCAGTCGGTGCCGTACGCGCCGGGTTCCACCAGCGTGACCCGGATGCCCTGCGCGGCGACCTCCTGCGCGAGCGCCTCGCTCATGCCTTCCAGCGCCCACTTGGAGGCGTGGTAGATGCTCAGGCTGGGGAACGCCACCTGCCCGCCCATGCTGGACACCTGAATGATGTGCCCGCCGCCCTGGGCGCGCATGATCGGCAGCGCAGCCTGCGTGATCCACATGGCGCCGAACACGTTGGTTTCCAGCTGGTCGCGGGCTTCCTGTTCGCTGATCTCCTCGAAGAACCCGAAGTGGCCGTACCCGGCGTTGTTCACGACGATGTCCAGCTGCCCGAAGTGCGCGTGCGCCTGCTGCACGGCCGCGAAATCGGCGGCGCGGTCGGTCACGTCGAGTTCGATGGGCAGGAACGCCTCACCGTGGGCTTTCAGGTCGTCGAGGGTGCTGAGGGTGCGGGCGGTGGCGGCGACGCGATCCCCGCGATTCAGGGCAGCGAGGGCGAATTCCCGGCCGAAGCCGCGTGACGCGCCGGTGATGAACCAGACTCTGGACATGATGAACCTGCCTTTCCCCGAGATTGGGGTATGAGAGGAGTGTGGCGCCGTGCGGGACGGAACCTGAGGGGGGGGCTGTAGATGGATCAGGTGGGGCGGGTCAGCGTGTGGAGGTCATACGGGACTGAATTGATTCCAAACCAGACAGGGTCACCCGGTGGCCCCCTCGCCCTTCCGTCGCTTCGCTCCTCAGCTGCGCAGCTCTGCGAGTCCCTCCCTCTCCCACGAGGGGAGAGGGGACAACGGAACGCGACCAGACTGGAAGCAAGTCAATTTCATCCCGTATCAGAGGGTGGAGGTCAGGCCCTGTCCGGCGCGGCGGAAGGTGGTGCGCAGCAGGTCCTGGAAGACGCTGAACGGCTCGTCGGCCTGCCAGCGGGCGAAGACGACGCCCATGACGGTGAAGGCCAGGGCACTCAGCAGGGCGGCGTCCTGCGGGTCGCGCCGCTGGGCGTGCAGGCGCGCGCCGAGCCAGTCGGTGAGGAAGGTGCTGAGGCGTTCGCTGACGTCCTGGTTGCCCTGGCGGAGCGCGGCGACCTCGGCCTGCAGCTGCTTCTGCAGTCGGAGTTTCGTCTCGTACCCGGCGGTGTAGTCGAGGAAGAAGGCTTCCAGGGTGGTCCAGGGGTGTTCTTCGTGGGGGCGGGCGTCCAGGAAGGCCTGCCAGCGCTGCTGTTCCTCGGGGTCGGGTGCGAAGAGCATGGCTTCCTTGGACGGGAAGTAGTTGAACAGCGTGGCGCGGGAGACGTCGGCGGCCCGGGCGATGTCCTCGAGGCTGACGTTGCTGTAGCCGCGTTCGAGGATCAGGTTCAGGGCGACGTGGCGGATCGTTCGCCAGGTCTCGAGTTTCTTGCGTTCACGGCGTCCGGGTGCTGGGGTGACCTCCACAGGTCAGATCATGCCACGAAAATGGACGGGTGTAAATATAGATCCGTCCAAGATTAATACGAGCTGAAGAACGCCGTCGCTGGCCCGAACACCCGGCCCATCCGGCACGGCCTTCCCCGGACGTGCCAGGAACTCCCGAACCCCAGCGTCCCGGAATCCAGCAGCCTTCCTACCTGCCGAAAGAGGCCAGCGTTGCTTCAGACAGCAGCCTGTAGCCGCCCTCCACTGCCCTGCCGCCGCTTCCAGGAGGCGTTGGAACAGGACGGAACGAGACACCCATCAGGCCAGCGTCACGGCACGCCTGCCGTTCCCGGACGTTGCCACTCTGCGTTGTCAGTGACGCCCGGACGCTGGTAGTGTGGGTGGATGCTGGGAATCGCGCAGGACTGGGTGGGCGGAATCGACGAGTTCGTCGCGGAGGCGAACGTGTGGTTGTCGCGCCTGCTGCCCGAGGACCGCGCGGGGCGGCCGAAGGATGAGGTGAATGCGCGGCTGGTGCGGCATTACACCACGTCGGGGTTACTTCCGGCGCCGCGCCGGGAGGGCCGTGAGGCGCGGTATGACCGCCTGCACCTGCTGCACCTGCTGGCGTTGCGGCGCCTGATGGCGGACGGTCTGAGCGGGAAGGCGCTGTTCGCGGCGCTGTCGGGCCGGTCGGAGGCGGATCTGGAGCGGCTGGCGCAGTGGGGCGCGGAGGCGGGCCAGCACGAGGCCGTGGTGGTGGGAAGTCAGGCACGCCGTTCTGTTCAGGGCGGGGCGGCGATGGAGTACCTCATGAGGTTGCGGGGCACTGGGGTGACCGAGAGCCTGAACATACGGCCGCCGGAACTGACGGCGCGGGCGGTGCCGGAGCGGCGGGCGGCGCGGTCGGTGCAGGTGCGGTCGCAGGTGCTGGTGCGCAGTGGGCTGGAGGTGCTGGTGGGAGAGCGGTTCCGCTGGCCGCGTGACGAGGCGGACTGGGACGAGTTGCTGGGTGAGGTGCGCGAGTCACTGAGTGACGTGCAGCGGCGGCAGCGGGGCGCGTCAGGGGATGACGCGTAGGCGGGTGACACTGCGGGTAGGTGCAGGCGAGAGAATGAACACAACCTAGACTGTTGACAATTACTGTTGTCAGTGTCAGACTTGTTTCAGTTCCACCCAGCCCGGCCCGCACCACACGCCACCCGACCCTGACCGGCCGGTGGATCCCCCTCTGCACCCACAGGAGCCCGCCATGACCCACCTCCCCCAGATGCCCACCCTCGAACTCCTGCCCCTGCGCGCCGCCCTGCCCGCCGGACAGGACAGCGAACTGACCGTCCTGCTGCGCGTCCACCCGGCCCCCGCCCCCAGCGGCAACGGCACGCGGCCCCCGCTGAACCTGTCGTTCATCATCGACCGCAGCGGCTCCATGAGCGGCCAGCCCATCGAGATGGCCCGCCGCGCCACGCAGACCGCCATCCGCCTGATGCAACCCCACGACCGCGTCAGCGTCGTCGCGTTCGACGACTCCATCGACACCGTCATCGCCCCGCAGCACGTCACGGACCCCGAAACCCTGTGCCGCGCCGTGGAAGGCGTCACGGACCGGGGCAGCACCAACCTGTACGGCGGCTGGCTCGAAGGCGCCATGCTGACCGCGCAGCACCTCGACCCGCAGGCCCTCAACCGCGTCCTGATCCTCAGCGACGGGCAGGCCAACGCCGGCGAGACCCGCACCGACGTGATCGCGCAGCACGTCCGGGGCCTCACCGCGCGCGGCGTCAGCACCAGCACCGTCGGCCTGGGCCGCCACTACGACGAGACGCTGCTGCAGGCCATGGCCGACGCCGGGGACGGCAACTACGAACACATCGAGAACGAGGAAGGCCTCCCCGCGTTCTTCAGCGCCGAGTTGCAGGGCCTGACCCGCACCACCGGGCAGACCGTCAGCCTGGGCATCGAACCCAACCCGGCGCTCGGCAGCCTGCGCTGCGACGTACTGAACGACCTGCCCCGCAATTCGTACGGCCGCTGGCAACTCCCGAACCTGAAGGCCGGACAGCCGCTCGATCTCGTCCTGACGCTGCACGTGCCCGCGCAGAGCGCCGCGCCCGCCACCGGCGTGACCCGCGTACGCCTCGCCTGGAACGACCGGCAGAGCCTCCGGCAGACCCTCCGCGCGCAACTGACCCTCCCGGTCTTGGACGCCGATTCGTACGCCGCGCTGCCCGACGACCCCCGCGTGGCCCTGGCCGCCGAACGCCTGCGCGCCGCCCGCGTCCGCGAGCAGGCCGTCGCGTACGCCGCCGCCGGAAACATCCAGCAGTCCCGCACCACCCTGACCCGCGAGAGCCAGCGCCTGAGCGCCCTGCACCTGCACGGGTTGCAGAGCGACGTGGACGAACTCCTCAGCCTCGACCAGGACTTCGCCACCGACGAGCTCCTGGCCCGCAAACGCGCCGCCAGCCAGAGCTACAACGTCCGCCGCAGCAAACCCGAACTCTGACCACGGCACACGACGCATGAGGGAGGGGAGGAGTGCCGGTTCAGGTCACTTCTCCCCTCCCTCACGTCACAGTTCGGGGTCACCCGCCACATCATCGCGACCTCAACAGCCGGGTTCTGCAGGGGAGCCGGGCTTGATCAGGCGCGTCCCGCCTCGGTGCCTGCCTACCTGCATTCGGCGATAGTACGCTCAAGAGTACTCCTCCTGACAGGTACTCCAGAGTATGCTTCTCCTATGATGCAGGCACAGTGGAAACTCAGAGCCTACCTCCAGGCCCACGGGATCACGCCGTACAGGCTGGCGAAAGCCCTTCCCGAAATGCGGCAGGCAACGATCTACCGACTCGCCGCTGAAGAGACACCCCAGTCGGTCAGCTTCGATGTCCTCTCTCAGGTGATCGCCGGACTACGGCGCGTCACGGGCGAAGACGTCACGCCGAACGACCTGATCGCCATCGTGGAAACCCGCAGTGCCGAAGACACCTCATGGCAGACAGCCGACCTGTCACGCCTCGCCGACGAAGAACCCTACGACTGGGGCGGAGTCGACCCCCTCACCCTGGGCAAGGCGGTACACGTCACGGCCAGCGGCGAAATCGCGGCGGAACATTGAGCGGATCGGTCGCCCTCAAACCCGGGGACGTGATTGTTGCCCGGCTGCCACAGCAGGTCCCGAACGGCCGCGAGCAGGAAGGGTACCGTCCTGCCGTGGTTGTCGGTCTGCCGCAGCGCGCCGGCACCGACCGGTACCCGATGATCCTGGTGGTTCCAGTGACGACCCACCGGGGGCAACCGTGGGCCAGTGCAGCCCCCGGCCTCTACCCCATCCTCCCCGCTGGCGCCGGTGGTCTGCCGGTCGATTCAGTCGTCCTCACCGACCAGTTGCGCGCACTCGACGCCGGTCAGGTCGCAAGGCGCCTGAACACCCTGACGACCACCGAGTACGCGCCTGTCCACACCGCGCTCCGCAGCATCCTGAGCCTCTGATAAGGACTCCGTGTCAGTACACGTCCTGGCCGGTGTCGGACTGGAATCGCCCGGCCAGGTCGCGGGCGGCGCGGGCCAGGAGGGTGGTGTCCACGCCCGCTGCGATGAACGTGCAGCCCGCCGCGCGGTAGTGCGGCACCTGAGCCTCGGTGCAGAGGATGCCTGCCGCCTTCCCGGCCGTGCGGGTGCGCCTGACCGCGTCGAGGATCGCGGCCTGCACGTCCGGGTGCGCGGGGTTCCCGAGGTGGCCCAGGCTGGCGCTCAGGTCCGCCGGGCCGATGAATACGCCGTCCACGCCCTCGACGGCCAGGATGTCGTCCAGCGCGGCGAGTCCGGCGGCGCTCTCGACCTGCACCAGCAGGCACACCTGCTCGTCGGCGCGGTGCAGGTAGTCCGGCACGGCATTCCAGCGCGAGACACGGGCAATCGCGCTGCCCACGCCCCGCACACCGCGCGGCGGGTAGCGGGTCGCGGCGACGAGGTCGCGGGCCTGCGCGCCGCTTTCCACCATGGGAATCAGCAGCGTCTGCACGCCCAGGTCGAGGTACTGCTTGAGCAGGTGCGTCTGCCCGATGGGAGGCCGCACGATGGGCATCACCGGGTACGCCGCGAGGGCCTGGAGCACCAGAAGGGTGCTGCGCACGTCGTTCGGCGCGTGTTCGCCGTCGATCAGCAGCCAGTCGAAGCCCGCCCCGGCGATGATCTCGGCGCTGTACGGGTCGGCCAGCGCCAGCCACAGGCCCAGCTGGAACTCCCCGCGCGCCAGGGCCGCCTTCAGGGGGTTGTGCAGGTCGGGGGCGCTCACCGCGCGAACCTCAGGGTCACGCTGCCCAGCGGGCCGTAATCCGCGTGGAAGATGTCGCCGGGCGCGGCGTCCACCGGGCGCACGAACGACCCGGCCAGCACCGTCTCCCCTGCCCGCAGCGTCACGCCATGCGGCGCGAGACGGTTGGCGAGCCACGCCACGCCCTCGGCCGGGTGGTTCAGCACGCCGGCCGCCACGCCGGTCTCCTCGATCACGCCGTTGCGGAACAGCAGCGCGCCCACCCAGCGCAGGTCCACATCGGTAGGCCGCACGGGCCGCCCGCCCAGGACGATCCCGGCGTTCGCGGCGTTGTCGCTGATGGTGTCCGTCACCTTCCGGGTCGCGCCGGTCTCGCGGTCCACCCGTTCGATGCGCGCGTCGATGATCTCGGCGGCGGGGACCACCCAGCGCGTGGCGTCCAGCACGTCCATGACCGTCACGTTCGGCCCGCGCAGGTCCTTGCCGAGGATGAACGCCAGTTCCACCTCCACGCGCGGCACGATGAACCGCCCGGACGGGATGGGTTGCAACTCGCTGAACACCATGTCGTCCAGCAGGGTGCCGTAGTCGGGTTCGTCGATGTTCACGGCCTGCTGCATGGCGCGCGACGTCAGGCCGATCTTGTGCCCGATCACCCGGCGGCCCTGCGTGAGCTTGTGGCTCACCCAGGCGTCCTGAACGCGGTATGCGTCTGCGATGGTCAGGCCGGGGTACTGGCCGGACAGCTGCCGCATGGGCGTGCGGGTCTGCTCGGCGGCGTGCAGGCGGCGCGCGGCGTCCTGCACCTGCGCGTCAGAGAGGCCCGTCATGCCTGCTCCCTGCGGTAGCGGGCGTGGATGTTGTTGTGCTTGAAGGTCCCGGCCTCGCTGAACTCCGCGATCTCCAGCGACAGGGCCAGGAAGCGGGACTCGAAGTCCGCCGCGAAGTGGTTTTTCAGCACCTCGAACAGCGCCGCGCCCGTCTCGGCCTTCACGGTCTCGCTGCGCCCGGCGGCGATCTTCAGGGTGACGTGCACGAACGCGTCGTCATGCGCGCCCTCGGCCACCACGTACTCCGTCAGGCGGTGCGCGCGCGCGCGGATGCCGCCCGGCGGGTACACGTCCGGACGGGCCAGCAGCACCCCGTTCAGGGCGCGCAGCAGCTCCGGCACGCGCGGCGCATTCAGGTTGTCGGTGTACTCGACGGTCAGGTGCGGCATCAGATCCGCTGCCCTTCCTGCGCGATCAGCGGTTCGGCATCCTCCGACTCCCAGGCCACCGGGTTTTCCAGCGCGCCCAGCCCGTCGATCTCCAGGCGCATCACGTCCCCCGGCTTCACGTGCGACACACCTTTCGGTGTGCCGGTCAGGATCACGTCGCCCGCCTGCAGGGTCATGAAGCGGCTCATGAACTCGATCAGTTCCGGCCCGCGCAGGATCATGTCGCGCGTGTTGCCCTCCTGGCGCAGCTCGCCGTTCACGAAGGCGCGCAGACCCAGGTTGTAGGGGTCCGGCACCTCGTCCGCCGACACGAGGTACGGCCCCAGCGGCCCGAAGGTATCCCAGCCCTTGGCACGCATGGGCGGGCGGTAGTAGTTGCTCACGTAATCACGCACCACCAGATCGTTCGCAATGGTGTACCCGCCGATGTAGTCTTCTGCGTCCTTCACCTTCACGCGCCGCGCGTCCCGGCCGATCACGATGCCCAGTTCCACCTCGTAGTGCATGAACTGCGCCCCACGCGGGTACTCCACCGTCCCGCCGTGCGGCAACAGACTCGTGTTCGGCTTCAGGAACATCACCGGCTCCTCCGGCGTCTTGAAGCCCAGCTCCGCGTTGTGATCGGCGTAGTTCAGCGCCAGCGCGATCACCTTCCCGGGATTCACCGGCAGCAGGAACTGCACCTCGTCCGGACGGTGCGCCTCACCCGCCGCGTCGATCAGCATGCCGCCTTGCAGCACGCCACGGTGCTGACGACCTCGGGCCATAAAATTCGCAGTTTTCATCAGGGAAACCTCGGTTGGGAACGGAGTCGCGGGGGGACCCCTCAGGCCGCTTCGCGGCCAGCTCCCCTTAGAGGGGAGCCAAACCGCGCAGGAGAGTTTTTTAGCCTCCCCTTCGAGGGGACTCGTAGAGCTGCGGAGCAGAGGTGCCCCCGTCAGGGGGCGGAGGGGTTCACTCAACTTAAATCACGTGGACGGGCAGGCCTTTCAGGTCGCTCTCGCGGGGCTGCACCCAGCCGCCGTCGTAGGCTTCGAGCAGGGAGCCTTCCTCGAACCAGCTTTTCGGGGTTTTGGCGCCCCAGAGGGTCTGGCGGCGCGGGTCGTTCAGCGACCAGCGGATCGGTTCGAAGTCCGGGTCGACGGTCAGGTAGTCGCAGGTGTACAGCTCGATGCGGTGCCCGTCGGGGTCGCGGATGTACAGGAAGAATGCGTTGCTGACGCCGTGGCGGCCGGGGCCGCGTTCGATGTGTTCGGGCATGCGGGCGCCCGCGAGGATGTCGCAGGTGCGGATGATGCTCCCCATGTCCGGCATCCAGTACGCGAAGTGATGCAGCCTCGGCCCCATGCCGTTGGTCAGGGCGAGGTCGTGCACGCTGCCGCGCCGCTGAATCCAGGCCGCCCAGATGCGTCCGTGGTCGTCCTCGGTGTACTCGCTGAGGCGGAAGCCGAGGTGGTCCATGTACCAGCGCATCACGCCTTCCACGTCCGGGGTCATGACGTTGATGTGGTCGATGCGTTGCAGGCCCGCGCCGCGGTGCAGGTGGTAGTCCTGCAGCAACCAGGGGTGCTTGACGGACTGAGCGTAGAACGCGACGGGCACGCCGTACGGGTCCTGGAAGCGCAGCAGGCGCGGCCGGTCGAGTTCCGTCTCCCAGCGCCACGGAATACCCTGTGCGTCCAGGAACACGGTCAGGGCGTCCAGGTCGGCGTCCGTGCCCACGCGGTAGGCGAGGTGCTTCACGCCGGCCTCGGGCGCGAGTTCGAGTTTCAGCGTCCACTCGCGGTCCTCGTTGGCGCGCAGGTACAGGGCGCCGTCGGTCTCATGCAGGACGTTCAGGCCCAGCAGGTCCACGTAGAAGTGGCGGGAGGCGGCGAGGTCGGTGACGTAGAAGATGCCGTGCGCGATGCGGATGGTGTTCGGCGTCTGCATGTCAGTCCGCCGCCACGGTTTTGGACTGGTTGGGTTGAGGCTGGTGGATGAACTCGCGGATGCGCTGCACGTAGGGTTTCTTGTCGTAGACCTCGTACAGGGCGCTGTGCATGCGGATGGGGTCGCCGAAGAAGTGCTTCTCGTACAGGTTCTGCCGCGCGCCGAAGCTGCTCAGGGTCAGGTCCCACGCGAGGCGGAAGAGCTTGAGCCGCTCCTCGGCGCTGGCGTTCGTGGCCTGCAGGTGCTTCTCGATGAACGCCCCGAGTGGCCCCTCGCGGTCGGCCCGGCTGGGCATCATGATGATCCCGGACGCGCCGAGCAGCTGGATGATCTCGTTCAGGCGCGGGTAGATCGCCGGGTAGTAGTTCCGCGCGGCATCCAGCGGGCCTCGCGCGGGCGTCATGACACCGTACGCGTTGAGCTGCGCGCCCTCCACGGCGGCCACCCGCAGGGCCTTCATGATCTCCAGGGTCACGATGATCTCGCTGACCTTGCTCTGCACGTGCTGGAACTGCCCGCTGCCGACGGTGTCCACGATGCTCTGCGCGAGGCCCAGGAACGCTTCCGTCTTGCTGACCTTCTGGTTCACGACCTGGTACGCCATGTGCAGCACGGCGTCGGTCCTGGCGTACGCCTGGTTGGCGAGGGTCATGTCGTACATCAGGAACACGCGCTCCCACGGCACGAGCACGTCGTCGAAAATCACGAATGCGTCCTGCTCGTCGAAACGGCTGGACAGCGGGTGGTCTTCCACGTCGCGGCCCAGGTCGAAGGGTTCACGGCACTGGAAGTACAGGCCCTTCGTGTTCGTGGGCAGCCCGAAGCCGATGGCGTAGCGGCTGCGGTCGCCGTTCTCCTTGATCACGGTCGAGGGGAAAATCAGGATCTCGTCCGCGATGGGGAGGGTGGCGAGCATGCGCGCGCCGCGCACGATCACACCGGCCTCGGTTTCCTCGACGATGCCCATGGCGATGTACGGGTCGGGCAGCTCAGACGCCTGCTTGCTGCGGTTCACCTGCGGGTTCGTCAGGGCATGCGTGAGGCACAGGTCGTGGTCGCGCACGTACTCGAAGTAGCGGCGCATGTTCTCACTGAAGTTCCGGCCCGAGCCCGGCTCGCCGCTGGACTCGCACTGGTCGAAGTACGCGCTGGCAATCCCGGCGGCCATGACGTTCGTGTTCATGTAGTCCGGCGCGCGGCCCAGCGTGCCCAGCGAGTAGTTCGCGCGGAGGCGGTGCGCCTCGCCGATCCGTCGCAGGTCCTCCTTGGTGCGGGGCACCATGAATGCCGTCGCGTGCCGCTCGCCGCCCTCCTCGAAGGTCAGGACGTCACGGTAACGCGGGTCGTGTTGCAGGTCGTACAGCCCGGCCAGCGAATGGGCGATGTTGCGCGTGGCGGGGTGCGTGGTGGCGTCCTCCACCCGCTGCCCGTCGATGTACAGGTGGGGCGGGTTCAGGCGCAGGCGGTCGAGGAACTGCTGTCCGGTGCGGGCCATCTCAATTCTCCTTGTTGCTGGGCATCCCGAGCTGCTGGGCGCGGTGGCCGCCCAGGTTGATGGCGACGTTCTTCGTTTCCATGTAGAAGTCGAAGGAGTAGTCGCCGCCGTCGCGGCCGATGCCGCTGGCCTTCATGCCGCCGAACGGGGTGGGGAGGTGGCGGACGTTCTCGCTGTTCACCCAGATCATGCCGCTGTCCAGGCCGTGCGCGAAGGTGTGCGCGCGGGTCAGGTCGTTCGTCCACAGGTACGCCGCGAGGCCGTACGGCACGTCGTTCGCGAGCCGCAGGGCGTCCCCGTCCGTGTCGAACGGGATGACGGTCAGGACCGGGCCGAAGATCTCCTCCTGGGCGATGCGCATGTCGTTGCGGGCGTCGGTAAAGAGGGTGGGGCGCACGTAATTCCCGGTGTCCCCGATGCGTTCGCCGCCCACCCGGATGGTCGCGCCGTCCGCGCGGGCCGCGTCGAAGTACGAGCAGACCTTCTCGAACTGCCGGGGGTGGATCAGTGGGCCGACCTCGGTGGCGGGGTCCAGCGGATCGCCCACGCGGATGTTCGCCACGCGCGCGGCCAGCTGCTCGACAAACTGGTCGTGCACGCCGCGCTGGACGAGCAGGCGGCTGGAACTCGTGCAGCGCTGTCCGTTCAGGGAGTAGATCATGAAGATCGCGGCGTCCAGCGCCCTGTCCAGGTCGGCGTCGTCGAACACCACGACCGGGTTCTTCCCGCCCAGTTCGAGGTGCACGCGTTTGAGGGTGTCCGCGCCCTGCTTCTGGATCAGACTGCCGGTGCGGCTCTCGCCGATGAACGCGATGGCGCGGATCAGCGGGTGCTCGGTCAGGGCCTTCCCGGCGCTCTCGCCGAAGCCGTGCACGAGGTTCACCACCCCGGCGGGAATGCCCGCCTCGTGCATGATCTCCGCGAGGATCGTGGCGGTCACCGGGCTCCACTCGGCGGGTTTGTGCACGACCGTGCACCCGGCGGCCAGGGCGGGCGCGATCTTCCAGGAACTCAGCATGAACGGCGTGTTCCAGGGGGTGATCACGCCGACCGGCCCGATGGGCTGGCGGACGGTGTAGTTCAGGAAACCGTCGGTGGGGAGGCTCAGGCCGTCCTGGGCGCCCTCGGCGCGGTCGGCGAAGAAGCGGAAGTTCTCGGCGGCGCGCACGGCGGCACTCTTCATGAAGCGGATGGGCTGCCCGGTATCGGTGCTCTCGGCCACGGCAATGTCGTGCGCGCGGGCTTCAATCAGGTCGGCGACGCGGTACAGCAGCGCGCGGCGCTTCTTGCCGCTCAGGGCTTTCCAGGCGGGGAATGCGGCGTGCGCGGCCTGCGCGGCGCGGTCGATATCGCGCGCGTCGCCACTGGCGGCCTGTCCCAGCACGCGGTTGTCGCTGGGCGCGTGGAAGTCGAAGGTGTCGCCGGACTGCGCGCTGACCCACTCGCCACCGATGAAGTGGCGCAGCGGCTCGCGCAGGCGGTCGTGCAGGGCGTCCACGGGGGACGGGGACGGAATGGTGGTCATGAACCCTCCAGAGAGGGGCGCGTCGGGATGCGCCCGGAACGTGAGTTGTGCTTCCCCGCAGCGTAGGCCCGCGCGGGCGAGAGGCTCAACGGCGTGATGCACAGAAACCACAAGGGCTTTTGTATGATCCGACAATGCCCAGATCGACAATGCACAGGCTGGGGTGGACGGCATGACGGTGACGCTCGCGGCGTTGCGGGAGGCGCTGGGCCTCTCCCACACAGCAGGCGATGAGGTTGTGCTGGACGTGGAAGCGGCTGTTCGTGCGGTGCCTGACGTTCCGGCAGCGGACGTCCGCGCCGCGTTCACTCGCCTCCAGGCAGACACGCTAAGGCCGCACCTGCCGGGCCTGCGCGCCCTGCTGGACGGCGCGCAGCGCGCCCTGAACCACCCGCAACCGGAGGCGGCGCTGGCCCGCTGGCTGGCAGGGGTGACGGGCGGCGAGGTGACCGTGCGGGCCAGCTGGGGCGACGTCGTGGCGCACGCCGGGCACGCTCCGGACGGCGCGGAACTGACCGAGGTGCCCCTGGCGTTCGAGCGGCGCCCGGTCGGGACGCTACACCTGCGCGCCGATCCCGGCTGGGCGGATCTGGCGGCGCTGATCGCGGAACTGCTGCGGCTGGCGCGGCTTCAGGCGGCGGCGGCGGGCGCGGCGCGGCGGCGGGTCGGCGAGCGGCAGTTCGAGGCACTGCTCTCGGGGGACGCGGCGCAACTCCCACCCGGCGAGGGCTTCACGGTCGCCGCGCTGCGCCTGGACGGCCCGCCCCCGCGTTCAGCCCGCGCGCGGGAGGCCCGCACGGCGCAGCTGGACGTGCTGTGCAGCGTCGGTGAGGGCTTCTTCTACCGCCGGGGGCTGACCAGCCTGACCGCCGTACGCGCACAGGGGGACAGTGACGTGAGCGTGTGGCTGTGGCCCGCCGCCGATCCGGCCGGGGCGGCCGGGTTGCACGAGGCGCTGCTGAACGCCACAGCCGCCCCGTTCCGCCTGGGCGTGAGCCGCCCGCACGCCGACCCCGGCGCGGTGGGCGCGGCGCTGCGGGAGGCGGCGCAGGCCCTCGCGCACGCCGGGCCGCGCGGGTCGGCCACCTTCACGCAGCCCGACCCCCTGCGGCCCCTGCTGGACAGCCCAGAGCGGGCCGCGCACGCCGCCGACTGGCAGGCCCGACTGCGCGCCGGGGACCCGGACGGGAAACTGGCCGCCACTCTGCGCGCCTACCTGGGCCACACGGGCTCACTGGCCGTGCTGGCAGATGAGATGAACCTGCACCTGAACACCCTGCGTTACCGCCTGAAGCGAATCGAGGAGCTGCTGGGCGGGCAGCTGGGCGACCCGGCGTTCGTCGCGCGGGTGTACCTCGCGTTCGGGGAGGTGCCCTGAGGAGGAAGTGCCCTGACGGCACCGGGGCTGACGGATTGGCCTACAGCAGTTCCGGGTTCAGGTGCGCGGCGCGCACGCGGTCCAGTTCCTGCTGCCAGGCGGGCGGCAGGGTCGCCGGGGCGGGCGCGGGAAGGTACGCGTCGCTGACGGGGCGGTGGGCGTGGCTCCAGTCGCTGATCGCCATCAGGATGGGCAGCAGTGAGACGCCCTTCTCGGTGAGGCTGTAGATGACTTTCTGCTGGTGGGTGGGGTCGGCGGTTTTGGTGATGATGCCCTCGCCCAGCAGGGTTTTGAGGCGGTCGGCGAGGATGTTCGAGGAGATATGTTCGTCGGAGGCGAGCATCTCGCGGTAGTGGCGTTTGCCGCTGAACATCAGGTCGCGCACGATCAGGAGGGTCCAGCGGTCTCCGAAGATGTCGAGGCCGAGGCTGACGGGGCAGCCTGACCGGGGCGTTCCGGTGGGGGGTGGGGGGGCGGCCGGTTTCACTGCTTGCATGATTGCACCAGTTACGGTAGCGTGCAACCAGTTGCACAATACAACCGCTCTGGCAACTGCCCCAGGAGGCGCCCCATGCAGACCCTACCCAGCAACGACGACCTGCTCTCCAGTCTTCCCACCGACACCCGCCTCGCCGGGCGCACGGCCATCGTCACCGGGTCCACGGGCGGCATCGGCGAGGCCACCGCGCGCGTCCTGGCCGCCTCGGGCGCACACGTGATCGTCAGCGGACGCGACGCTGCCCGCGCCCGGCACGTCGCCGACAGCATCCTGCGGGCTGGCGGGCAGGCGACCGCCGTCACCGCCGACCTGTCCGGCACGCCCGACGACGTGCGCACCTTCGCGCGCCACGCCACCGACGCCCTCGGCGGGCAGGTGGACATCCTGGTCAACAATGCCGGCGTGTACCCCGTCACCGCCACCGAGGACCTGACCGACGACGACCTCGAAGCGATCCTGAACGTCAACATCCGCGCCCCGCACGTGCTGGTGGCGGCCATCGCGCCGGGCATGGCCGCGCGCGGCAGTGGCCACATCGTCAACATCGGGTCGTGGATGGCCCGAACCGGCACGGCCAGCGGCGCGCTGTACACCGCCTCGAAAGCAGCCGCCGAACAGCTCGGGCGCAACTGGGCCGCCGAGTACGGGCCGCGCGGCGTGCGCGTGAACACGGTCGCGCCCGGCGTCACCCTGACCCCCGGCAACGCCGCGCACGGCGCGGTCCTGGACGCCATGACGGCCGCCACGGTCGCCGCCCGGCCCGTGCGCCCGGTCGATGTCGCCCACGCCGTGCGCTTCCTGCTCACGGACGAGGCGGCCTTCATTCACGGCAGCGTTCTGGACGTGGACGGCGGCATCAGCCACACCCGGCTGCGCTTCTGATGCGCACCCCCACCACACGCGTGAAGCTGAGCGACGGGCGCACGCTGGGCCGCTCCGGCCTGATCGTCAGCCCGCTGGCGCTGGGCACCATGACCTTCGGGAACGCCGCCTGGGGTTCCCCGGACGACGTGTCCGGGCAGGTGTTCGACACCTACCTGCAGGGCGGCGGGAACTTCATCGACACGGCCGACGTGTACTCCGGCGGGCGCAGCGAGGAACTCGTGGGCCGCTTCATCGCCGAGCGCGGCGTCCGCGATCAGGTGGTCCTGGCGACCAAGTCCGGCTTCAACGTCCAGCCCGGCAACCCGCACGCTGGCGGGAACGGCCGCAAGCACATCCACGCCGCCCTCAATGCGTCTCTGCGGCGCCTCGGGACCGACTACGTCGACCTGTACTGGCTGCACGTGTACGACATGGTCACGCCCGCAGAAGAGGTTTTGCAGACCATGGGTGATCTGGTGCGCTCGGGGCAGATCCGTTATTTCGGCCTGTCGGACATCCCCGCGTGGTACGCCACGAAGATGGCCACGCTGGCGCAGGCGCACCACGTGCCGGGACCGGTCGCCAGTCAGCTGGAGTACTCACTGGTGGCCCGGCAACTGGAAGCCGAGCATCGTCCCGCCGCCGCCGACAGCGGCATGGGCCTCGTGCCCTGGAGTCCGCTGGCCGGCGGGTTCCTGACCGGCAAGTACACCCGCGCCGACACGGCCAGCCAGGGACGCCTGAGCGGCAGCAACCCGTTCCAGGGTCCGTTCACGAAATTCACGGACCGCAACTGGGCGATCCTGGACACCCTGCGGGAAGTCGCCGCGCAGACCGGCCACACGCCCGCGCAGGTGGCCCTCGCGTGGGCGGCGGCGCAACCGGGCGTGACATCCACCCTGATCGGGGCCAGCACACCCGCGCAGCTCGCGGCGAACCTCGCCTCGCTGGAGGTGCAGCTCACGCCAGAGCACCTGGGCACGCTGGACCGGGTCAGTTCGCCCGGCCCCGACTTCTTCTCGCCCGGCCTGCAACGCGCTGTCTTCGGCGGCGTGTCGGTCCAGGGCTGGCCTGTGCCGGGCTGAAGCACCACGCCCTGACCCGGTCCCCCGCCCCGCCCGGCCGGTCAGCGCAGCTGTTCGAGGATGGTGGGGTCCTGGATCCTGCGGTCCTCGGCGAGCAGCAGGACCTTGCTGACGACCTCGGCGGTGCGCGGGTCGGGGTCCGCGAACGGCAGGAACACCCGGCCCTGGTGCGCGTTGTGCACGGGAATGATGCACAGGGATCCGCCGGGCTGGCGGTGCACGGTGCCGCTGCCGAGGTGCACGGTGTAGCGCGCGTGATGCCCGTCGATCAGAGCGTGGTCGTTCTCCAGGCGGACGTTGCCGAGTTGCAGGAGGCGCAGCGTCTCGCGCAGCAGGGCGGCGCGCATCTCGGTGGTGCTCTGCGTGGCTTCCGGGTCCACGCCACCCACATGCGCGACGGACACGACGAGGTCGAGGTCGCGCATGGTCTCGCTGAACACGCGGGGCGGCACCTGTGAGAGCGTCAGGGGTTCGGTCGCGCCGTGCGGCAGGAAGTACGCGGCGTTCAGCGGGGTGCCCTCGACCTCGTTCGGGGTGCCGTAGCCGAGGCTGGTGTCGATCCACACGTTGAGGCCCTCGGCGTGCCAGGTCTTGCGGACGCCTTCCTCGGGCACCGGCACCCAGCCGCGTGTTTTCAGGAGGGCGGCGGCCTTGCCGGGCTGCACGTGATGCCCGTCGAAGCGGGTGCTGCGTTTCGCGTCCGCCTCGGCCGGGGTGGGCGGGTAGTACTCGCGGAACACCTGCCTGAACGGCTGCGTGACGCTGCGTTCCATGACCTGCGCCTGGAAGGCTGGCCACTGCCCGAGCGTGAACAGGTCGTGCGGGTGCGCGAGCCGCAGGGCGTGCTCGCCGATCACCCGGGGGCCGCCGGGCGTGCCCAGGGTGTCGCCCTGCCACCACCCGGCGTGCTCCTCGTTCATGACCCACACGAGGCTGCGCAGCATGGGCGCGATGACGGGGTGCGCGGCCAGGTCACTCAGTTCCTGCGGTTGCAGGTGGTCGCCGCGGATCATGGCGTCCTCCAGCGCGGCGCGCATGCGCAGACGCGTGGCATTCAGCTCGGTGACGCTCTCCCGGAGGGCGATCACCTCCGGCACCTTCTTCAGGGCGGGCGGCAGGGTTTTGAGGGTCTTCTCGTCGCGCCGGACAGTCAGGCTGGCCTCCCCGGCGTCCGTCAGGGCGATGCCGAGCGTCACGCCGTCCACGGTGACGGTCTGCGTCCAGTCGGGCGCGGTGCGGGCCTCCATGGCCCACACGAGCCGCTGCGGGTCCGTGTACCCGGCGGTGCGGGCGAGGTTGTGCAGGCCGATGTCGGCCGCGCGGCGCTCGCTGGCCTGCCGCTGAGCGCCGAACTGCCGCGCGCCGCGCCGGAACTCGCTGATCACGCGGTAGCGTTCCGTCACGTGACGGGCCGCCGACGCCTTCGCCCGCGCCGCCCCCTTCGTGCGTGGCAGGGGCAGCAGGCCCAGGGCGCGCACGGCGTCCTGGTTGCGCCTGTCGTGAATACGGGCGCGCAGTTCCGTTTCGTCCAGCTCGCCGAGGACCGCGCGGGCGAACGTTTCGGCCCGCTTGTGCCCGCCGCTGCTGCTGGCGTACTTCGCGGCGTCCAGCAACGCCGCGAACCGCTGCGCGCCCAGCGCCCCGTGGGTCCGCCGGAACCACTCGACGTCCACGGCGCCCTCGGTCAGGTCGGCCGCGCTCAGGGGCGTGCGTTCGGTGATCTCGGCCTCCCACGCGTCACGGACGTCCTGCGGGACGCTCCAGTTGCTGTCGCGGGTGTGCGCGTGCAGCCAGTACACGCCGTCCTGCAACCCCCGCCAGCCGAGTGCGCCGGACACCAGCGGCGCCCACTGCGGCGCGAACATCGCGAGGTCCAGCAGACGCGCGTCCGTCAGTTTCAGCGCCTGCGCCTGCGCGCGGAACCCGGCGGGCGTGTCGCCCGGCAGCGGGAACGACACGCGGATCAGGTGACTGAACGTCACGTCGCGGCTCTCGTTGCGGCCCTGGTAGCCGCGCTTCAGGGAATTCTTGCCCAGGGCGGCCAGCAGACGCAGCGGCAGGTCCGCACCGTGCGCGCCCTGCAGGGCCAGCGCGGGCCGCGTGGCCGGCGTCTCCAGATCCCCGCGCGCCAGTTCCACCTCCAGCACCCTCTCGCGCACGGCGTTCACGGCGCTCAGCCAGTCCGGGTGGGTGGGCAGGTCCGCCCGGACGGTCCGGCGCGTGTAGGCGCCCAGGTCACGGAAGTCGCTGCCGGAGGAATACCCTGCGCGTTCCGGGCGTGCTCCGATCAGCTGGTCGAGCAGGTCGTCGCGGTTCGCCCAGCCGTGCTCGTATGCGCGCAGCAGCAGCGCGGTGTCCGGCCGTTGACGCGGCAGCTCCGGGAACGCCTGCCCCAGGTGCAGGGTCACGTTCCACAGGCGCTGCACGTGCTCCGCCGTCCAGCTGACCCAGGCACCACGCGGGCGCAGCGGGTCGAGCAGGTCGCGGGGGTCGTCCCTGCGCCAGGAATATCTGGGATCGACCCACAACTCGAGGTCAAGCGGCACGTGACTCAGGGCCGTCTCCCAGGCGTCCAGCGCCATCTCGGTGTCGGTGTGCGTGGCGTGCTGATCGTGCAGGGCGTCCACGATCACGCGTGCGATGTCCGGGTGCTCCAGCCGCATGGCGACAAGAGGCCCGAGCGTGAGGCGGAAGATACGCTGGAAGTCCTGGAATACCTGCGTTGCAGTGGGGGCATCGGAACTATCGGCATCAGCTCCACTGCCGTCCGCGTCGGAGATGTCGGCCGCGACCTGCGTGGCAGGACCCAGTTCCGCGCCGTCCAGTTCGCTCTGCAGTTCGCTTTCGGTGGTGTCGTTGCGGGCGACGAAGTGCGCCAGCGTCCAGCGCATGCGGGTCAGGTCGCCGTCCTGCGCGTCCGGGCGGGCGTTCCACCACGCCTGCCACAGGTCATCGAGCGGCATGGGTTGCCCGTCCCGGCCGGGCCGCAGGTACCAGGGGCTGACGTTGCCGAGCAGCACGGTCTCGCGGCCGTCCCAGCCGACGCCCACCAGGGGCGTCTCGCGGTGCTGGACGATCAGGGCGTCCAGGCTGCGCAGCAGGGCCGCGCCGCGCTGCAATTCCGCCGGGTAGTCCCGCGTGCGCGCGTGCAGGGGCGCGGGGCGGGTCAGGCGGGACGGGTCGAACAGGCCCAGCCCGTCGTGCAGGCTGACCTGCGAGCCGGGGTCCGTCAGGCGCGCGAGCAGGGTCTGCTCGGTGACGTTCTTCGGGCGGAAGTCGCCGGGCAGGGTGCCGCCCGTCTCGATCAGGAGTTGCAGGGCCGCCTGCCGCTGGTCGGTGTTCCCGCCGAGCAGGGTGTGGGCGCTGGCCTGCGCCTGGGCGGGGTCGCTGGCGAGCAGGCGGATCAGGCCGCGCCTCAGGTCGGCGCTCCTGCGTTTCAGCAGGGTGTGCACGGCGCCGATCTCGGCGGGCTCGGGCGTGAAGTGCGCCATGACGGTCACGGCTTCCTGCGAGACGCTGCTGTTGCGGTCCTGAAGCAGGGTCAGCAGCAGGGCGCGGGTCGGGGCGTCCAGCGGCGCCGCCTTCGCCTGTTCGCCCAGGGCGCGCAGCACGGCCGTCTTGCCGTACACGCTCATGCCGTTCAGGTGCGGGGCGAGGACCGTGAAGGGCCGCCCGCCGCGCAGGGTGGGCAGGGCGTCCAGGGCGGAGTCGCGGGCCGGAATCTGCCCCAGCCACGGGAACAGGAGCGGGTCGTGCCGCGCCGATTCCGGCAGGCGCTGGGCGTAGGTTTCAAATGCCTCGAAGGTGAAGAGGTCGCTGCCCGCCCAGCGGTTCACGGCGCTGCCCGCCAGCGCGGCGAGGCGCAGGTCCGGGTCGCGCAGAAGGGTCCGGCGGTCGTCGTCCGTGAGGAGTTCGGCGGCCGTCAGGTACTGCGCGGCGGCCATGCGGCGGGCGGCGTCGGCGTCCCCCAGCAGCGGGCGGGCGAGGTCGGCGGCGTGCACGGCGTCGCGCATGGCGAGCGTGAACAGCGCGAGGTACGTGTCCACGCCCGCCCCGGTCGTCACAGTGGCGCGGGCGGCAGCCGGGTCGCCCAGGAAGGCGAGCGCCTGCGTGAGGTGGGCGCGTACCGTTTTCAGGTCGGTCACGTCGTAGTTCAGGCCGAACCACACGCACGCGGCGCGCAGGGTCGCGGCGAAGCGCAGCAGGTCCTCTTTCAGGATCAGGCGCAGCAGGCGGGTGAAGGCGTCCGGGCTGGCCTCGTCCACCGTCTCGAGGATCACCTGACGCAGGCCCTCCTGGCGCTGCGCGGCGAGCAGCAGGCCCTCGGCGAGCGTCCAGGCGTCCTCGCGGGTGCTGCTCAGCAGGGCGCCGGGCACGTGGCGGCCCATGCGCGCCACCGGGTGCTGCGTGCCCGCCGTGTCGCGCAGCACGCCGTACACTTCCTCGTTGCCGTCGCTGATCGCCTGCCCGAGCAGCAGGCCCAGGCCGTGCGCCTGCCAGGCGTTCAGCAGGCCCGCGTGCACCGCGAACCACCCGATAGGCTGCGGGTACTCGCGGGTGGCGTGCCAGGTCTGCCACAGCCACGCCTGCGCGTGCGCGGCGGCCAGCCGGTGACCGGGGGCGCGGAAGGCGCGGCGGGCGTACCCCTGCGGGTACGGGTGGCGGGTGAGCAGGGCCTCCAGCGTGCGGGCCGCCAGCTCCGGGAACTGCGGGAAGAACGCGGCCGCGATGAGCTGCCGGACTTCTGGCGTGCTGGTGTGCAGGAGGTCCGTGACGGCCTGCTGCTGGCCCTCGCGGACCTGCGGGTCGCTGCTTCCCCGGTGGAGTGCGCCGAGCGGCCCGGCCAGTTCCGTGGGCAGGGAAGCCAGCCGCGCCTCGAACGCCGCCTTCCAGGGCTGCTGACTGGCGCGCAGCAGGTCCTGCACGTCCCCGCTCATCCGCCCGCCAGCGCGGTCAGGCGCACGATCAGCAGGGTACTGTCGGGGCGGATGGTGACGGGGTCGTCGAGTTCCGTGACCTGCTGCTCGTCGATGAACACGTAGTACAGGCCGTCCCGGAAGGCGGTCAGCGCAGTGCGGACCGCGTCGGGCGTGTGCACGTCGCCGCCGCGTTCCTGCGGGGCGACCGTGACACGGCCGGTCTGGGCGGCGTCCTGCAACTCGCGTTCGGTGAGGACGCGCAGCACGCCCACGCTGTCCTGGCGTTCCCGGTACGCCGCGACCTCATGCTCGACGAGGTGCGTGAGGAGGCCCGCCAGGGTGTGCGGGCCGTCCGGGAGGTCGATGGGGCGGCGTTCGAAGGGAGTGCGGCGGCCGATCAGTTTCGTCTCGACGATCATGGGGAACCTCGGAAGGGAGATGGAAGAGTAAGGTTTTCACTTTTCACCCTACCCCACGAGATCAAATATGTAAATAGCATAATACGGGGTCACACCTCGCCTGCTGCGCATGGGCTGCTCTGGCAGGCCGACCACAGGCGGTCAGACGAATTCCGCATGACCAATGGTGCGGACAGGTTCAAGCAGCTTTGACGCCGAGATCCAGCGGCCTGGACGGATGTTCCTCCAATTCAGCGAATCGCCGTGAAAGACCCAGATTGGCCATAATTCGCGAGGCAAACAGCCTGTTATACGCGCGGCGCTTCACATCCTCGTACGAAAACGGCACCACGCCCGCCGGTCTGCCCGTACGGGCAGACCGCTCCAGCAGTTGCTCCGCACGACCCAGCGACAACGCGAAACACGCGGCGTTCCAGTGATTCTCCAGCCCCGTCGTCGACCGCAGTTGGCAGGTCGTCAGCCCCGCGAACTGCTTGGCATCACGGAAGACGAACTCCAGTTGGAACCGGGCGCTGTACAGCGCCCGGATCTCCTGCGCCGGCATGGTCGTATCCGTGCTGCACAGGACCACATGGGCCTTCACCTGACCCTTCCGGTCCAGACGCTCGATCACCACCACCCGCAGAAAGCGGTCGAAGTGCGGCGCCCACACCACCCGCGTCCACACCCGCTCCTGAGCGTCACCCGGGACGCTCTGCCACCCGCTCCAGTCTTTGAAATCGACCTTGCCACCCCACTTCCGCCGGGCACCCCGGCGTGTGGGATGCTCGCCCGTAAACGGGTAGAGCAGATTGGCATTCGACTGGAGCTTGGTGACGAAGGCAATCTTTTCGGCATGGACGGCGTCCATGAACATCTTCTTGGCGTACTGACCGTCGGCAACCACCGCGCGCAGATGACCGGACAGCCAAGTGCGTCGCTGGCTGAAGACGTCTTTCAGTTGCTCCAGATACTGTTCGAGGCGATCCGCCCGGTCCTGTTTGGGCCGGGTCTGGCGGATGTCCAGCGGGAAGGCATGCTGTCCGGTGAGGCTGATCAGGGCCAGGCAGGACAACTCCAGTCCGGTCTCGGAACGGCTCTGTGAGCCGTTCCAGAATGCCCCGAGCCCTTCGGTGTTCTTGCCTGACTTGGGAATGAAACTGGCGTCGATGGCCAGGATGAAGCGTGAACCGAGGACCCCCCAGCGAATCAGGAGTCGCACCAGTCCCCAGTGCAGTTCACCCCAGGGCAGCGTCTTGTGCATCCATCGACGGAAGGTGCGTTCATCCCACTCGCTATAGCGGCTGAAGTTCCTGGCGTTGACCCGACCTGGTATGGCTTGCCAGAGGGGAATGAGGTGAGCGAAGAAGCGGGTTTGATGGGCAGGCAATCCCAGGAAGAGCAGCAGTAGGGGTAACATGGGGGCAGGTCTCCTTTCGGTGGTGTCGTTTCAACTTCACCGTATAGGAGACCCTGACCGCCTGACAGAAATTATGAGAAAGCGTCCCCGATAGGGGACACTTTCTGTTTGTGAAGA